>JBDTLH010000050.1:0-3510 GCA_039934875.1 Acidobacteriaceae bacterium
CACTCAGCCCAGCGATCTGGTGGTCGCCGAAAACGTCATTCGCAAGGACACGGTCGGCGCTACCGAACCCATCAACGTGCATTACGAACTAATCGGACGCGGTGGCTATATCAATGCTCCTGCCGCCTATCAACCGCTAATCATCGATCAAAAGCTCCCCTTTGACTTGTATCAAGCCGAAAACGCCGTCCGCATTGCCAAAGACAATGACGCTGATAAGTATGCGCCTGATGCCTTCAACCGCGCCGTCCAATTGTTGACCCAGGCCAAAGAATACGCCGCCCGCAAGAAGGTGCAATCGAAGCCCATCTTCACTGTGGCGCGCCAGGCCGTGCAACAATCGCAGGACGCGCTGATGCTCACCCTGCGGCGCAAGGACGCTGAGCGGCTCGCGATGGAGCGCGCGGCCGCCGCCGAGCGCACCCAGAAGGCGCAGGAGGCCGAGCAGGCTGCACGCCAGCGCTCCGAAGCCGACGCCGCCGCCCGCGCCCAGGCTGACGTGCAACGCCGCGCCGCCGAACAATCCGCCCAACAGGCCGATCTCGATCGCCAGCGTGCCCAGCAGCAGCAACAACAAGCCCAGGAGGCACAACGCCAGGCCCAGGCGCAGCAACAGGCTGCGGAACAGGCTGCGGCACAGGCCAATCAGGAAAAAGAACAGCTCCGCCACAAACTCCTGCAGCAATTCAACGCCATTCTCGCCACCACTGATACATCGCGCGGATTGGTCGCGAATCTTTCTGACGTGCTGTTTGCCACCAACAGCTATCAACTCAAGCACGATGCGCAATTGGCCCTCGCCAGATTTGCCGGAATAGTGCAGGCCTATCCCGGACTGCACCTGGGCATTGAGGGCTACACCGATTCCACTGGCAGTGAGGCCTATAATCAGCGCCTCTCCGAGCAGCGCGCCAACTCGGTGCGTGACTTCCTCACCGCGCAGGGTGTTCCCGCCGACAGTTCGACCGCCACCGGCCTTGGCATGTCGAACCCCATTGCCTCCAACAGCACCGCCAACGGACGCAAACAGAACCGCCGCGTTGAAATCGTCGTCTCCGGCGATGTCATCGGGCAGCCGATTGGCGGGCAGCCCTCCACCCCGGTGCCTCCACAGGCGCAACCGCAGGAATAGTTGGCAAACAAGAACCCGCCCGCCGTGATTGTGGATTCACGGACGGGCGGGTTTACTGATCTCTTATTGCTTACTGCTTACTGCTTCCCCATCACCATCTTGGCAATGATGGACAACTGCATATTGCTCGTGCCCTCATATATCTTTCCGATCTTGGAATCGCGGAAATATTTCTCCACCGGATAGTCCTTCACGAACCCATATCCGCCATAGATCTCGACGCATAACGACGCGACCCGCTCCGCCACCTGGCTGGCGAAGAGCTTGGCCATCGCCGCCTCTTTCACGAAATCTTTTTTCGCATCTTTCAATCGTGCCGCGTTATAGACCAGCAACCGCGCCGCTTCGATCTCCGTCGCCATCTGCGCGATTTGAAATTGCACGCCCTGAAACTCTCCAATCGCTTTGCCGAATTGCTTACGCTCGAGCGCATACTTGGCCGCGAACTCCCACGCGCCGCGCGCCAGGCCAATCATCTGCGCACCGATACCAATTCGCCCCTCATTGAGGGTCTCGATGGCGATCTTGTATCCCTTGCCCACATCGCCCAGCACGTTCTCCTTCGGCACCCGGCAATCTTCCAGAATTAGCTCGCAGGTGGACGACGCCCGTATCCCCAATTTATCTTCTTTTTTCCCCACCGAAAATCCCGCGAAATCTTTCTCCACAATGAAGCCAGTAACCCCCTTATATCCCGCGCTGGCATCGACGGTCGCAAAGATGATGAACACGTGCGCCTCTTTGCCATTGGTGATCCACAGCTTGCGCCCATTAATGACATACTCATCGCCCTTCAACTCCGCCTTGGTCGCCAGCGCGAAGGCGTCCGACCCGGACCCCGCCTCCGAGAGCGCGAACGCTCCCAGCCACTCCGTCGCCATCTTAGGCAAATATGTTTTTTTCTGCTCCGCAGTCGTCCAGCGAATCAGCGCATTATTGACCAGCGTGTTCTGCACGTCCTGCAACACCCCCGCCGAGGGATCGACCCGCGACAACTCCTCTACCGCCAGAATCGCCTCGAAGAAGGTGCCCCCGCTGCCTCCGTACTCTTCGGGAATTTCCACTCCCATCAATCCCAACTCAAAGAACTGCCGCACCAGATCTTTATCGAACACCTGCTCCTCGTCCATCCTGCGCACCAGCGGACGGACCTTCTCCTCCGCAAACTGGCGCACGCTGTCGCGAAACAACTGCTCATCGTCTGAGAGCGTGGTTAACGCGGGATGGACAGCGGTCATTGGTTGGTCAACTATGGGCATAAAAGAGCGTCCTTTGCGGATAAAATTTAGGGCAGGGAACCGAAGATTTTAACAGAGAGCGGCATAGGCCACTGGTACTCTCGTGTGCCTTGAATCCTCTTACAAGCCCCATTGTTGAGTTGTAGAACATCACACCCGAATAACCGCCCCCGAACAATCGCCCCCGAACAACGAATCCCTGGTTTGCCGATAAATCGTGACACTCCGAACGTGGAATGCGAAAATAGGTCATGGCTCCTGCCGTTCAGCACAGTCACGCCGCCAACCACCCGATCATCTCCGTTCGGTGTAATAAGACGAACCTTTCTTCTGCCGTGGCCCGTAGTACAAACAGGTAGGACTCCAACTCCTGAAACGTTCATGGTTAATTTCAAATCGAACGAGAGCTCGCTCTGATATGAGATCAATGATTGCCCTGGTCGTCTTCTTTATCGGGCTTGCCCTATGGGTAAACGCCAGGGCACAGTCCGCACACGTGGCAAGCGCGTCGCCGCAAACGACGTCCCACGCCGAAATGGCGCCAACACCTTCCTCCGCTCTGACGCCGCTCGAAATAATCCATGGCCCGGTGGTCGAATACGTCAGCTCCCATCACGCGGTAATTAGCTGGATAACCAACGGCAGCTCTTCCACACTTTTGAAATATGGGGCCTCCAAAAGCAACCTCACGCTTTCGGGGCGCCCCGGCCTCGCTCTGGCGCGCAAGAACCATCGCGTGGAAATTTCTAAATTGAAGCCGAACACCACCTACTATTTCCGGGCCACCTCCGCGCTCAAGAAAGAGGGTACGGTCACCAGCAACATCGGTGAATTCAAGACCACCGGCAGAGGCGACCGTCCCGTCCGCATGCCCCAATCGCAGTGAACCTGACGTACACTATACCCAAGGCGTGACGACACCGCTTAGAATTGTCATTTCGAGCGTAGCGAAGCAGCCTTGCGTTTTGTCCGGCATACGCAATTCATCCACAATCGCCAAACCATCCCAATAGGAGAAACCATGAAGAAATCTCTGTTCACCCTGGCAGCCGCTGCGCTGCTGCTTCCGCTTACCCTCACCGCCCAGACCGCAACCCAGGACATGAAAGATGCCGGGCACGACACCGCCCACGCCACCAA
>JBDTLH010000051.1:0-10126 GCA_039934875.1 Acidobacteriaceae bacterium
GGAAGCCGCGCGGGTCGCGGGCGGCAAAGACCCGGTCGCGAGTCATCATCACTAGCGAGAACGCGCCTTCAATGCGACGCAGGGCATCGCAAATGGCCTCGACCAGCGTAACCTCTTTAGATTGAGCGATTAGATGGACGATGACCTCGGTATCGCTGGTGGTCTGGAAGATGCTGCCCGCGTGCTCCAGCTTCTCCCGGATATGCTGCGCGTTGACGATGTTGCCGTTGTGCGCCAGCGAGATCATGCCCTTATTGCAGTCCACGCGAATCGGCTGGGCGTTCAATAGCGCCGAATCGCCGGTGGTGGAATAGCGGGTATGACCGATAGCTATAGTTCCCGGCAGGCGCTTGAGCACGTCCTCCGTGAAGATGTCCACGACCAGGCCCATTGCCTTGATGTTATAGAGGGTCTTGCCGTCGGAGGAGGACATGCCGGCAGACTCCTGCCCGCGATGCTGGAGGGCATGCAGACCGAGATAGCCAAGCTTTGAGGCTTCGGGGTTCTGGTACACGGCCACGACGCCGCACTCTTCGTGCAGCTTGTCGTCGGTGAACGGATTCGTCGTCAAGTCGGTGTCCTCCCGGCGCTAAAGCGCCTGTTTTTACCACCTAATCCCCCACCTAAAGATGGGGGTCTACCACCCCGACTTCGGGTCTACCGCCCCGAGGGCCTGCTCGAGCGCGTCTCCCCAAGCCGACTTTAGCTCAGAAATATCAGCGTGGATAGCGGTTTTAGTGTTTATGCGAATTTCCAGGGAATCGGCGACGGTTATACCCAGCAGAGAGACGTTTACACCATACCGGGTGGCCATCTTTTGGATGTCTTCGCTGTGGGATGGGTCGCAGGAGACTACGATGCGGGAGGCGCTTTCGGCGAAAAGTAGTTCAGCCCACCTTTCGCGAACCCACCCTTCCCCTTCGCTTCGCTCAGGGTCAGGATGGGGCACCCAAGGAATCTCGACACTCGCTCCGATATTGTGGAGGAAGGTGGATTCCGCGAGGGCGACGGCGAGGCCACCATCGGAGCAGTCATGCGCGGATTTGAGTTGCCCGGCGTTGATGAGTTCGAGGATGCATTTCTGCAATGCGGCTTCGCGGGCGAGATCAAGCGCGGGAGGAGCGCCCCACACTGCGCCTAGGATTTCTTTTGCGTATTCGGAGGAGCCGAAGCTGTCGTCGGAGTTTTCGGTCTCCGACGCGGCAGAGAGCAGCAGAATATCGTCGCCTTCGCCGACAAAAGCTGATTTCACGCTGCGGCTGATATCTTCAATAATGCCCACGATGCCGATGACCGGGGTGGGATAGATGCCTTCCCCCAGCGTCTCGTTATAGAGGCTGACGTTGCCTCCGGTGATGGGGGTCGCGAGCGCGGTGCAGGCTTCGGCGATGCCGTCAATGGCGTCGGAGAGCTGGCGCATGATTTGCGGCTTCTCGGGGTTGCCGAAGTTGAGGCAATTGGTGGCTGCCACCGGAGTCGCTCCGGTACAGGCGACATTGCGCGCGGCTTCGGCGACCGCATGTTGCGCACCCAGTTTGGGGTCCAGATAGCACCAGCGGCTATTGCCGTCGAGCGCCATGGCGAGTCCGCGCCTGGTTCCCTTGATGCGCATCACGCCGCCGTCACTATCAGCGCCCGGACCGGTGACGGTGTTGGTCTGCACCATGGTGTCGTATTGCTCGAAGATCCAACGCTTGGAGCAGATGTTCAGAGAGGCGAGAAGCTGCTTGAGATCGGCGGTACAATCCCGCTGCGCATTCAGGTCGATATGCGCAGGCACGGTTGCCGGAAGAGGCGATTGCCACTCGCCGATGGGACGGTGGTAGAGAGGGGCATCGTCGGTGAGCGAAGTGTTGGGAATTTCGGCGATCACCTGTCCGCTTTTGAGGACGCGCATGGTGTTCTGGGGGATGACCTGGCCCACGGTTACGGCGTCGAGTCCCCACTTTTCAAAGACGGTGAAGACCTCTTGCTCGCGGCCTTTGTCGGCGACCAGCAACATGCGCTCCTGCGATTCGGAGAGCATGATCTCGTAAGCAGTCATGCCGGTTTCGCGCTGGGGCACGAGGTCGAGCTCGATCTCGACGCCGACTGCGCCGCGCGCGCCCATCTCGCAGGTGGAGCAGGTGAGTCCGGCTGCGCCCATATCCTGAATACCAACAATGGCGCCCGTGCGCATGGCTTCGAGGCAGGCTTCGAGCAGGAGTTTTTCGAGAAAGGGATCGCCCATCTGCACGTTGGGGCGCTTCTGCTCCGAGCCTGCGGTGAATTCCGCGCTCGCCATAGTCGCGCCGTGGATGCCGTCGCGTCCGGTCTTGGCGCCGACATAGATCACGGGATTGCCGATACCGGCGGCTTTGGCATAGAAGATTTCGTCGCGGCGGACGAGTCCGAGGGCGAAGGCGTTGACCAGCGGGTTGCCGGAGTAACAGGGCTCGAAGCGGGTCTCGCCGCCGAGGTTGGGGACGCCGAAGCAGTTGCCGTAGTGGGCGACGCCGCTGACCACGCCTTCGAGGATGGAGTGGTTTTTGTGGAGGGTGTCCGCTGGCGAGCCGCCGGTGCCACGGGCGAGGGGGCCGAAGCGCAGGGAATCCATGACGGCGAGGGGGCGCGCGCCCATGGTGAAGATGTCGCGCAGGATGCCGCCGACTCCGGTGGCTGCGCCTTGAAACGGCTCGATATATGAAGGATGGTTATGCGATTCGATCTTGAAGGCGCATGCCCATCCGTCGCCGATGTCGATGATGCCGGCATTCTCGCCCGGCCCTTGCACCACCAGCTTGGAGCGCGTGGGCAGGCGCTTCAAATGCACGCGCGAAGATTTGTAGGAGCAGTGCTCGCTCCACATCACGCTGTAGATGCCAAGCTCGGTGATGGTGGGAGTTCGTCCGAGGGCCTGCTTGATGCGGGCGTATTCGTCGGGCGTGAGGCCGTGCTCTTTGAGCAGCGCCGGGAGATGCGTCGCGTCTTCGGGGATGGGAGGCTCTCCCATCGTTAAAGTGAACGTGTTAGTACGGGGTGCTTCAGTGGTTTGCGGCATAGAAGGGACACTTCTATTTTCTCATGGAGGGGCGGTACTTCTTCGACGCAAGGTGTCCCGTGCGGAAATCCGAGATTGACAAATTCGTTGCGGCAGATCCTGCTCAGAAGGCTGCGATTTATTCTTCGACGACGGTGGTGAGAGGTGAGGGCGGAAGGTTAGTCGCTTTACCCTGCGATGTAGCGTATAGAGAACAGTTGCGTCTGGGAGCGGAGCATCTGCGCAAGGCCGCCACGTTGAGTCCGGATCCGGCGTTCGCCAAGTTCCTGCGCGCGCGGCCTTTGCGTGCTCGTGCGGGTAGCTGAAAATTCAGCCACTCACGTTGACCGGAACCGCTGAAATTGATAAAGTAGTTAGTTCCCCACCTCGACCGGAACCATTCGCAGGAATCCCGCACCACAGCCCCGTCAAGACCCAAAAAAGAAGCATGCAAGAGACTTTAAACCAACTCAGAGGACTCATGCTCGGAGCAATTCCGACCATAATTCTCTTTGCGATTACCTTCGCGGCGTATCGCATGATCGTGCATGGCGCTCTGATGCGGACGCTTGCGGAGCGCCGCGCCCGCACGCAGGGCGCGATGGAACAGGCACAGAGAGACATCGCTTCGGCGGAGGCCAAGACCTCTGAATATGAGAGGCAATTGCGCGAGGCCCGGGCCCAGGTATATCAGCAGCAGGAGGCGCTGCGCCGCAAGTGGAATGATCAGCGGGCAAGGCTGATGCAGGAGTCGCGCAATGAAGCTGAAGGCCGTGTCAAAGCTGCTCGCGAGATGATGACGGCTGAGGTCGAGAGGGCAAAGGCTGAGATTCAGCAATCCTCGGAGGCGCTTGCGCAACAGGTGGTGCGCTCGGTGCTCAAAACGCAACCCCAGCCGCTAGGGGCGGGACGGTAAACTTGAAGAACCCCATCCATATCTCTTCCAGGGGCATGAAGCGTTCACGCTGGGCGCTGCAGATGCTATTTATCCTCTCGCTGGTGGTGAGCGCGGCGCCGCGCCATGCGGAGGCCCAATCCACGTCGGCGAGCCAACAACGCGCCAACCAGACTTTGGTCGAAGAATCAAACCGCGCGGCCAAGAACAAAGAAGCGCTTAAAGAAGAACAGAAAGAAGCGCCGGATGAAAATGCGGCGTTCCGCTACTCCAAATCCGTAACCTGGTTTTCCAATCACACCGGCATGAACGTGAAGACCGGTTATTGGGTCTTCACCTCGATCAACTTCGTGATCATTGCATGGCTGTTGATCTGGGGCTGGGCGAAGTTTTGGCCGAGCTTTGTGCGCGGTCGCAATCAGCGAATCATTCACGCGCTCGAAGAGGCGCGCCACACCAGCGCAGAAGCGCAGCGCCGGTTAAGCGGCATCGAATTGCGGCTGGCCAAACTCGACAGCGAGATTGCCGCTATGAAGGACCGCGCCAATGTCGAGGGGGAGGCGGAGGAAGTGCGCATGAAGGCGGCCAGCGCAGAAGAAAAACAACGTATCTTGCAGGCGGCGGAGCAGGAGATCGCCTCCGCCTCGGCGCAGGCGCGCCGCGATTTGAAAACGTTTGCCGCCGGTATCGCAGTCGATCTGGCCCAGACGCGCATCGCGTCTCGCATCGACGCCGACTCGGACGAGCAATTGGTGCGCGAATTTGCTCAGCGCCTGGGCCAGGAGGGACACGCTTAATGTCGCTCTTTGCCAGCCGTTACGCCCGCGCCTTCGCCGATGTGGTCATGGACCAGCGCCTCGACCCCAACCAGGTGGCAAGCCAACTGAAAGAATTGGTTGGATTGGTGGATGGCAGCGCCGATTTGAAAAATGTTTGGGAGAACCCCGGCGTCCCTGCCGACCAGAAGGTGAAACTGCTGGACGCGATCGCCGCCCGCGAAGATATGACCAAGTATGTGCGCAACTTCATCGCCGTCCTCATCGAGCACCACCGCATGGGCGCGTTGGGAGAGATTGTGCGGCAGTTCATCGCGGAGATGGACGCCCGCATGGGCTTTGCTGAAGCGGCAATCACCTCCGCCCGCGAACTGAGGCGCGACGAGCGACGAGCGCTGGAGGCAGAAGTCGCCAAGGCCACCGGCAAACAGGTGCGGGCCGTCTATGCGGAAGATAAGGCACTGATCGGCGGCGCGGTCGTGAGAGTGGGAAGCACCATCTTTGACGGCTCCGTCCGCGGACAACTTGCGCGCATCAAAGAGCTGCTGGCCGCGGGTTAGTAGCTGCTGGCGAATGGCTGCCGGTCACTGGCGGCTGGCTTCAACCGGCAGGAAATTATTGGCAGCAAGCTAAGCTGGAGCTAACGGCCAAGCCAGAGACCAGAGGCAAATAGCAGCTAGCAATAGCGGCTACAGACAAGAGACACGAAAGAGCTGCCAGCCGCCAGTAGCTAGCAGCTAGAGACCAGAAGCGAATATGGCACAAATCAAAGCAGACGAAATCACCACCCTCATCCGGCAGCAGATTGAAAATTACGAAACCAAGATCTCGGTGGATGAAGTCGGCACCATCATCTCCCTGGGCGACGGCATCGCCCGCGTCCACGGCCTGGATAAAGTAATGTCGGGCGAGCTGATCGAATTTCCGCACGGCATTTCAGGCATCGCCATGAACCTCGAAGAAGACCAGGTCGGCGTGGTCATCCTGGGGGACTATACCGAAGTGCGCGAGGGTGACCAGGTAAAGCGCTCAGGCAAAATCATGTCGGTGCCGGTCGGGGAAGCGCTGCTCGGTCGCGTTGTCGATGCTCTGGGCAATCCCATTGACGGCAAAGGGCCGATCAATACCACACAGACGCTGCCCATCGAGCGCCTCGCTCCCGGCGTAATCGACCGCCAGCCGGTGCGTGAGCCGATGGCGACCGGCATCAAGGCAATCGACGCCATGATCCCCATTGGGCGCGGCCAGCGCGAACTCATCATCGGCGACCGTCAGACCGGCAAGACCGCGATCCTGCTCGACACCATCATCAACTCCAAGACCAACAACCTGATCTGTATCTACTGCGCCATCGGACAGAAGCGCTCGTCGATCGCGCAGGTGGTCAAGATTCTCGAGGACGCGGGCGCGATGCCATATACCATCATCGTCACCGCATCCGCCTCGGAGCCGGCGCCGATGCAATATATCGCGCCTTATGCGGCGACGGCGATGGGCGAATACTTCCGAGATTCCGGCCGCCACGCGCTTTTGATATACGACGATCTCTCGAAACACGCCGCGTCCTATCGCGAGATCTCGCTGCTGCTGCGCCGTCCTCCAGGCCGCGAAGCCTATCCCGGCGATGTGTTTTATCTCCACTCCCGCCTGCTCGAACGCTCGGCGAAGATGAGCGACAAGCTCGGCGGCGGCAGCCTCACCGCCCTGCCCGTGATCGAGACCCAGGCGGGCGACGTCTCCGCCTACATCCCCACCAACGTGATCTCCATCACCGACGGACAAATATTTCTCGAAACCGATCTCTTTAACTCCGGCGTGCGTCCCGCGGTGAACGTCGGACTTTCGGTCAGCCGCGTCGGCTTCTCCGCCTCGATCAAGGCCATGAAGCAAGTGGGCGCAACCCTGAAGCTCGAACTGGCGCAGTATCGCGAGCTCGCCGCCTTTGCCGGCTTCGGCTCCGACCTGGACAAGGCTACCCAGAACCAGCTCAACCGGGGCCAGCGATTAGTCGAAGTCCTGAAGCAGCCGCAGTTCCAGCCGCTGCCGTTCTCGAAACAGATCGCCATCATCTACGCCGGCACCAACGGCTTCCTCGATGATCTCGATGTGGGTGACATTCGCGCCTTCGAAACCGAACTTTATAGATACGTCGATGCCTCGAATCCCGAACTCTTCAAGAGCATTGCAGAGAAGAAGGCGCTCGACGACACTATAAAAAGCGATCTCAACACCACGCTCAAGCAATTCAAAGAGCAGTTCATCGCAGCCCGCAAAGATAAGAAAGCGGAGAATGAGAAACAAATGGCTGCGAAAGCTGAAGACAAAGGCCAGAACAAGAACGGCAATAGTTCTCAGCCGGAAACCAAAGAACCGGAACCCGCAGAGGTCCGCGCGTAAACCAATGGGTCTCGTTGAACTGACAACTAGCAACTAACAACTAGCAACTAGCAACTACTTATGGCCAGCATTCTCGATCTTCGACGGCGCATCCGCAGCGTCAAAAACACGCGGCAGATCACCAAGGCAATGCAGATGATCTCCGCGGCCCGGCTGCGGCGTGCGCAAGACCGCGCTCTGGCGGCGCGCCCCTATGCGCAGATGCTCACTAACGTGCTCAAATCCCTGGTTGCCCGCACCGATGTCTATGATGAATCGGGCGAACCCTTGCATCCGCTGCTCATTCGCCGCGAAGAAAAAAACATTTTGCTCATCGTGGTCTCAGGCGAGAAGGGGCTGGCGGGCGCGTTCAACAGCAACATCCTGAAGAACGCCGCACTGTTCATCAGCACCAAACAGGACAAGAACATCGACGTGATCGCCGCCGGGCGCAAGAGCCGCGACTACTTCCGTAAGCGCTATCCCTTCTCCTCCGTCTCGCTCGAAAAGCATCTGGGCGAAGAGCCTCCCGTCACCGAGCGCAAGGGCCGCATTCAATTGGTGGACGAGCATGCCGGCGTGATCGGCACCAGCACCTACGCCGCGTCGAAGCAAATCGCCGATGAGGTCGTCCACGCCTATCGCCGCGGCGAGATCGACTCGGTTTACATCGTCTTCAACGAATTTAAGAGCGTGATCGCGCAGCGCCTAGTGGTCGAAGAGGTGCTGCCCATCGTGAAGCTGGGCGAGCGCGACATTATGCAGTCCAGCGAGCCCGGCGAGGAAGAGCGCTTCAAAGCCATCCGCGCCGCCGAGCACGCCGGCGCCGACATCAAAGCCATGGACACCACCGCCGTGGACGCCATGGCAGCCGCGTTTTTTCATGATGGCGCCGATTACATCTACGAGCAGCCTCCGGCGAAGCTGCTGCGCGACCTGCTGCCGAAATACGTCGGCGTGCAGATCTATCGGGCCATGCTCGAATCGGAAGCCGCCGAGCACGCCGCTCGCATGACGGCCATGGATTCGGCAACCAACAACGCCAGCGACATGATCGACCGCCTTACGCTCGAAATGAACCGCGCGCGCCAGGCCAAGATCACCACCGAGATCATCGAAATCGTAAGCGGCGCCGCGGCGCTGTAAAGAAGCTTCCGGATGCCAGCTACCAGTTGGCTCCTGAAGATCAGAAGATTTGAGACAAGGAAGGCTGGTGGCTGGTAGCCGGTAGCTGAGGACAATATGACATCAAACAACGGAACACCTACACAAAACATTGGACGCGTCATCCAGATATCCGGGCCTGCCGTGGACGTACAGTTCTCCGAAGCCGGCCTGCCGCCCATCTACAACGCGATTCGCGTTACCAGCGATGGCTTCGACGTCCCCACGCCCATCAACGTCATCCTCGAAGTGCAGCAGCACCTCGGCGAGGGCCGTGCCCGCTGCGTCGCCATGGAGGCCACCGAAGGCATGGTGCGCGGTATGCAAGCCATTGACCTCGGCAGAGGGATCACTGTTCCGGTCGGCACGCAGACGCTGGGTCGCGTAATCAACGTAATCGGCGAGCCAGTCGATCAACTGGGCCCCATCAACGCCGCCAAGCGCATGCCCATCCACCGCCAGGCGCCCTCCTTCGACGAGCAATCGACCACCGCTGAGATGTTCGAGACCGGAATCAAAGTCGTTGATCTCATCCAGCCGTTTTTGAAGGGCGGCAAGATCGGGCTCTTCGGCGGCGCCGGCGTGGGCAAGACAGTCATCATCCAGGAGCTGATCAATAACGTCGCCAAGAATCACGGCGGATACTCCGTCTTCGCCGGCGTCGGCGAGCGCACCCGCGAAGGCAACGATTTGTGGCTCGAAATGACCGAGTCCGGCGTTATCAACCCCGGCCACCCCGACGAATCTCGCTGCGCACTGGTCTTCGGCCAGATGACCGAGCCCCCCGGCGCGCGGCTGCGCGTCGCCCTCACCGGCCTCACCATCGCCGAATACTTCCGCGACGAAGAGCACGCTGACACCCTGCTCTTCATCGACAACATCTTCCGCTTCACCCAGGCCGGCTCCGAAGTCTCTGCCCTATTGGGACGCATGCCTTCGGCCGTCGGCTATCAGCCCAACCTCGCCACCGAAATGGGCGAATTGCAGGAGCGCATTACCTCCACCAAGACCGGCTCTGTGACCTCGGTACAAGCCATTTACGTGCCCGCCGACGATCTCACCGATCCCGCGCCGGCCACCACCTTCGCCCACCTGGACGCCACCACCGTGCTCAACCGCGCGCTCACTGAGATCGGCATCTATCCCGCCGTCGATCCCCTCGCCTCCACCTCGCGCATCCTCGATCCCCGCATCGTCGGCCAGGAGCACTACGACGTCGCTCAGGGCGTGAAGCGCATCCTGCAAAAATACAAAGACCTGCAGGACATCATCGCCATCCTTGGCATCGACGAACTCTCCGACGAAGATAAAGTCACCGTCGCCCGCGCCCGCAAAGTGCAACGCTTCCTCTCGCAGCCCTTCCACGTCGCCGAACAGTTCACCGGCTTCCCCGGCAAATACATGAAGGTCGCCGACACTGTTCGCGGTTTCAAAGAGATAATAGAGGGAAAGCACGACGACATTCCCGAACAGGCGTTTTACATGAAGGGCGGCATCGATGAAGTGCTGCAAGCCGCCGAAGAGATGAAGAAGAAAGCGTAAAGAGAGCTACCAGCTCCCAGCGGCCGGCTATCTGCTGGCGACTGGTAGCTGGTCGCTGGATCTGAATTATGGCAGACACTTTTCAGTTGGAAATCGTCACCCCCGAGCGCAAGGTCGTCTCTGACCAGGTCGAAGAGATGCAACTGCCCGGGCGCAACGGATACCTCGGTATCCTTCCCGGACACGCCGCGCTCATTACTGAGCTCGCCGCCGGCGAAATCACCTACAAGAAGCCGGGAGAAAGCAATGTCCACCGCCTCGCGCTCGCCTGGGGGTTCGCCGAAGTACTGCCCGATAAAACTACGCTCCTGGCGGAAATTGCTGAGCGCCCCGAAGAGATCGACATCGAAGCTG
>JBDTLH010000052.1:0-5612 GCA_039934875.1 Acidobacteriaceae bacterium
AGCGCAGCCACTGCGCCAATTCCAACACTCCTTCTTGAAACGCATACCTGGGCTTGTAGCCCAGCAGCTTCTTCGCGACGCTGATGTCTGCAAAACAGTGGCGGATGTCGCCCGCGCGGTACTGCCCCTTGACGTCGCTTGCGAGGCTCTTCCCCAAACTGCGGTTCAGCGCGCCGGCAACATCGCTAATCGTGACTGGGCTGCCTGATCCGATATTCACGGCACGCCCATCAGCCCCGCTCTCTTCCATAGCCAGCAGATTCGCCTGCACCACATCGTGTACGCTTACAAAATCGCGCATCTGCCCTCCGTCTTCAAAAATCATCGGAGCTCGATCGTTCAGCAGCTGCGACGCGAAAATGGCGGCCACGCCGGTATATGGATTGGAGAGCGCCTGCCGGGTCCCGTAAATATTGAAGTACCGCAGCGCCACCACCGCAAGCCCATAAGTCCTGCCAAACAGCAGACACATCTCCTCCTGGTCCTTCTTGGTCAATGCATAGAAGCTGGGCGCCTGCAGCGGCTTCTCTTCCCGCGTCGGTATCGGATTCAGATCGCTCCCGCATCGCGAACACACCACCTCCCAATGCTTCGCCTTCAACTGCTCCACCTTGCGCAGTTCAGGCGCCTCTTCGCTGCACTTGCCACAGCGATAGCTGCCTTCGCCATAAATCGACATCGAAGAGGCGACTACCAGCTTCTCCACGGGTATCTTGCGGTCAAGCAGCACCTGTAGCAATACCGCGGTGCCCTGCGTATTTGATGCCACGTAGCTCTCGATTTCATACATCGATTGCCCGACCCCCACTGCCGCTGCCTCATGGAAGATGACGTCCACGCCACTCACCGCGCGCTCCACGGCGGCATGATCACGCATATCGCCGCGCATGAACTCAACCGCACGGTTCAGGTACTCGGGCATACCGTGGGGATGCACCTGCGGACTGAGGCTGTCGAAGACGCGGACCTTATGCCCCGCTTCTAACAGCGCATCCGCCAGGTGAGAGCCTACAAAACCCGCTCCCCCGGTAATCAAGACGTTCTTTGCCATCCTTGCGTTCCCCTTGTTCGTCCCTATTGTTCGTCCCTGTTGTCCGCCCTCAGTGCGCCGCCACCGGCATTTCCAGTTGCGCCCCAGCCTGTGCCTTCGCGTATCTATTCACTGCCCAACGCGTGAAATCCACGAAATCCTGGTTGTTCTTAGGCGGCGATGTGTAATGCGGCAACCTTCCCAAATGCTGCGGGGTGAAGCACAATGTCATCGTCACCGCGAACTCATCCAACGCCTCCATCTGCTGATCAAACCACTCCTCCGCATTTTCCCGGTAGGAATCCGCCCAACTCACTCCCGTCCGCAAGTGCTTCACTCCCAGGCGGCGCAACCACTCCACCCCTGCCTGAAGCCGATGGTCCTGATAATGAAACCACTGGCAAATTCCGAGCTCCCCATTCCTCGGGAATTTCTCCAGCGCGATTTTCGGAGTACCGTCTTCTCGAATCAGCCCCATATAATAGTGGCGGTAGTACGAACTGCCTTCGATCTCTTTGTGGCGGGTGGTCGCCGACCACGTGGCGGGCAAATCGAAGAGGCTATACCAATGCACTCTCTCCGCCCGCTCCATCAGCAACTCAGACATCCGCTCCAGCCCGAACGCCTGCACCTCTTCCGCTCCGAACGAGGATGCGCCTACCTCTGACACCCATATCTTCTTGCCGCGCGCTACTGCCCGCACCTCTTCCAGCTTGGCGGGCCACTCGTTTACCTGCCAATGGTTCCAGTCCAGCGGAAATCCGTGCAATGCCACCACATCAACCACCTCCAACACGCCCTGTGCTTTCATCAACTGAATGAAGTTGACGTCAATAGGAGAGATCCCCCCGAGCACAATTGGCAGCTCTGGATTGATCTCGCGCACCGCCGCGGCTGCCCTCACAACCATATCGGAAAACAGCTTCCACTCCGGGTCCGCATTGAAGTCCCAGTGCGATAGATTGTTCGGCTCGTTCCAAATCATCACCGCTTCAACCATCAATTTACTCCGCCCTCATAGCGTGCCTTCCAGTTCCAGGTCCACGACGTACCTTCCGTCCCGCCGCACCTCCTTGGGTACACACACCCATGTCTCCGCCTCGGGATGCTGCACAATCTCCAATCCCGTGCTGCGCAAGCAAGCCTCGGCCGCCGCCCGATTGGGTATAAACCAATTGGTGGGATCATTCGAGTACTCTCTTTCGATAAAGTACATCCGCGGAAAGTCCTCTTCCTGAAAGATAGATTTGTCCCAAAAATGATAGTTCTGCTTCCATTCGCGGGCATCTTCGGACCCACGCAGCATGGTCTGAAACACCAGCTTTCCCCTGACCTTTTTGACTACCCGATCCAGCGCCAACAGCGGATAACGCAGGTGATAAAACACCCCGAGAAACAATACGTAATCAAACTGCCCCTCGATCTCCTCCACCTGGTACACCGATCGTTTTATGAATTCGATGTCCATCCCGAGCGTCTTCGCCGCAAAGCTGCCCTGCGCCAGATAGCGCTCATCTACATCTACCCCAACCACTTTTCCTGCTCCGCGCTTTTTCAATTCAATCGAATAAAACCCTGCGTTGCAGCCGACGTCCAGCACACTCGCGCCTTCCAGGTCCGCCGGAAAAGCATGTTGAATGTGCTTCCATTTGATCGCCGGGTAGTCGCCCAGAAAGTGCCCGGGGGCCGTCTGCACCCCATTTAGATCGATGTTATGGAACCACTGGCCGAGTTCCCCGATCTTCATCGCAAGCTGCTCACGGGAGCTGTCTAACGCTGCTGTAGAAATCAAAGGTTCTCCTCTCAAAGAGCCTAACCAGCAAGGCACACAAACCCCTTAGAAGAATCCCATGCTACATACGTTGCCTAACATTTGGTGATATCGCCTTATTTACTCCCTGAAGACAACCTTGCTCTTATGCACTCAAATCACAGCAAAGACAGAATAGAAAGGAAAAGCTCCGGAATCATCCGGAGCTTCCTCTAAACCCGATCGCCTACACCACCCGGCGCCGACCCGAAACCAGATTGATAACAATGATCACCAGCGCGATCACTAATAGTATGTGAATCAGCGCGCCTACATGCCACACGGTAAAACCGAGCAGCCACAGAATCAGCAAAATCGCAACGATGGTCCAAAGCATAAGCAAACGCCTCCCAGCGCATCTCATTTGAGGCATAGGAGCGCAAAAATGTTGTATCTCATCAAACTTTGCCGGCCGCCCCGTTCCCCTCCGCTTCCGAATAGATGGCTTCGATTTGACGTTCGTACTTCTTCTCCACTACCCGCCGCTTCAACTTCAGCGATGGAGTCATCTCCCCGCCCTCAATGCTGAATTCCTCAGCCACCAGCACAATTCTTTTCATCGTCTCAAATCGCGCCAGCTTCGCGTTTACCTGGCCCACAATCTCCTGATACAACGTCTTTACGTCGGGATATTCAACCAGTTCCTTGCGGCTGTTGTAGGGGATATCATTGTGCCGCGCCCAATCCTCCAGCGCCACGAAGTTCGGCTGGATGATCACTGACGCGAATTTCCTTCGGTCGCCAATCATCGCCGCCTGCGCCACCAGCGTGTCCATCTTCAGCTTGTTCTCTATAGGCTGCGGCGCGATAAACTTGCCCCCCGAGGTCTTCAGCAGGTCTTTCTTGCGATCGGTTATGGTTAGAAATCCCTCCGCATCGATGTCTCCGATATCGCCGGTCTTGAACCATTCACCTTCGAACGCCTGCGCCGTCTCCTCGCGATTTCCCCAATATCCGCGGAACACGGAGGGTCCCCGCACCAGCAACTCACCATCCTCCGCGATACGGCACTCCAGGTTCGGCAATGGCTTCCCCACTGTACCCAGCTTGTAGTCATCCATGGTATTGATGGCAATCACGGGCGAGGTCTCCGTCAGCCCATAACCCTCCATAATTCGTATGCCGACGCTCGCAAACCACCTGCCGGTATTCACGCCCAGCGGAGCGCCGCCGGATATAAATTGCTCCGCCAGCCCCCCGAATCCCGCTTTGATCTTAGAGAACACCAGCCTGTTCGCCAGCCTCCATGCCCTGCTTCTCGGTGCTCTTCCGGCTAATATCTCGGGCGCATGTCTTGCGCCCACCCGCAACGCCCAATTGAAAACCGCTCTCTTCGCTCCGCCACCCGCCTGCCGCATCGCCTCTTGCCGCACCTTCTCATACACCCGCGGGACGGCAACCACAATGGAAGGCATCGTCTCCTTGAAGGCGTGCGGCAACTGGTTGATCTCCGGACAATAAGCAATCATCACCCCATAACGGAAGAACAGATAATCCACATGCCGCGCCGTAATGTGCGAGAGCGGCAGAAACGATACCGCGCGCCAGCCCACCCCCCATCCGAAGTCATGCACCGACCACTTCAAATTGCAGGCGATGTTGCCGTGGGTCAGCATCACTCCCTTCGGAGTCCCCGTCGTACCCGAGGTGTAGATGATGGTCGCCAGATCTTCCGGGCCAACCTGCTCAATCGACTCAGCGAGCGCCCCCTCGTGTCCCCCCCCTGCCGTATCCAGTAATCGCCAGAGGTGTTCTGTCCCGAACTCTCCCTCCAGATCATCCATCGCAAGCATGTGTTCCACCTTGTACCCACATGAGGCGACCTTTTCGGCCAGCGCTCGCGTCGATACCACTGCTATGCGCGCGTCAGAATTCTTGAGCAAATACTCCGTCTGCTCCGCGGTCAGCGTCGGATAAATCGGCACATCCACCGCGCCGATTCCCATGCAGGCGAAGTCGCTAATCGCCCACTCCACCCGGTTCTCCCCTATAATCGCGATCCGATCGCCCTTGCGAATGCCCTTCCGCCTCAGCACTTCAGCAAACGTTGCCACCATCCCGTACATCTGTTCGGCGGTGATGCTTCGCCACCCCTCTGGCGTCTTGCGCAGCGCTACATTGGGCATGTTGCGCTCGCGCATCATGAGCAATATATCGTTGATCGTCCGCAGTTCCCGCTCGCTCATCGCCGCGCCCGCTCGCTGATCATTCCATGTAGAAACAGGTCATAGATCCCGTCCGCCATCGGAGCAAGCTCATACTCCCGATCGCTCAGCACCCACGCCGTCACCACATCGTCCAACGCCCCAAAGAGGCAACTCACCGCCAGCCGCTCGGGGACACTGTCGCGAAATGTTCCCTCCCCCTGCGCCTCTTTGATTATGTCGCGCAGCAGCTTGAGATAGCAGTGCAACTGCCGCTGCGAAAATTCCGCCAGAAATTTAGCCGATTGCCGCAGTTCCGTCTGCAGTACCACCGCCAATGACCGGTTCTGCTCCATGGCCTGCAAGTGCAAACGGATAACCGCAACCAGTTTCTCCCGCACATCCGTCATATGCGCCACCTCCGCCCGTGCGTTCTCTAAAAAGCTTGCGAACGCATCATCCAGCGCTGCCATGAGAATCTGATCTTTGCCCTTGAAATATAGATATATCGTCCCGTCCGCCACTCCCGCGCGCGCCGCAATCTCTGAAACCCGGGAGTTCGCGAACCCCTTCTCCGCTATCACCTCCACCGCTGCGTCAAGAATACGCCGGTACTTCGCCTCTCGCA
>JBDTLH010000053.1:0-10927 GCA_039934875.1 Acidobacteriaceae bacterium
GATGGATCTCTCCCATTTGGAAGCCAAAACCAGTCTGCGTGAGTTTCAACTTGGAATTCAGAGTGCACAGGCCCCCAAAGAGCTATACACCGTCTGGGGCAGCACCTACTCTGCCGCCTGGTCGGCAACCCTCTTAGATTGGAACGCTCTCGATCACCCATGGACGACGCTGCTCTTTGCTGCTCCGGCCTCCGCCATGACAGTAGATCCTTGGCTGGTGCGCCCAGTTCGTCCTCGAGTGGCCTTGCCCTCATTCTGCTTGGGATACCGCTTGTTCTTTCACTGGCAGCAAGCTGCCAGAGCTGCGACGTTGTTATTGTTCGGTGTACACGTACTCGTGTTGGGCGTCGCGGATGACGAGGGTACGTTTTTGATCGGGGGCGTCGCCAACGGTAAATTCGGAGCCTTCAAGTCCGGGGACGATCGTGACGAAGGATAGGGTGCCGTCAGGGTTCTTCTTGGTGGCGACTTCGCTCTTCCAGGCTCCGAAGTCGAAGACGGTGTGATTGCCGGAGGTGGTGACGGCGATGGTGCCGAGGGCGGGGTTGGAGTAGCGACGGGCGAGTTTAGCGCTTTCGGCAGCATCGGCAGGGACGGTGAGGAGCTTGCGCTTCGCGGCGAGGTCGTTGAAGTAGGATTTGGCGTCAGAGGCCATGAGAGAGTCGGCTTCGGGGCGTCCGTCGTAGAGGACTTCGAGGAGCTTGCGGCTGAAGCGTCCGCGCAGGATCCAGCCACCGTCAGTGTTGGTGAGGATGACGGCACCGACGTTTTGGTCCGGGATCCAGATCATATCGCTGTGATAGCCGATCATGTCCCCGCCGTGGTGAACCACGGGGACGCCGTAGGTGGTGTCCACTTCGAGACCCATGCCGTAGGTGACATCTTTGCCGATGTGCACTTGCGGAGCGCGGCGCTCGAGGAGGGGGCCGGGTGAGATATAGGTGCTGCCGTCGGGGAGCTTGCCATTGGCGAGCTCTAGGGAGACGTACTTGAGCATGTCGCGCACACTGCTCCATGCGGCGCCGGCGGGACGGACGGGCAGGATGGAGTAGTTCACGTCCATGATGGCCTTGGCGGGACGACCGTCGATGTCGGGGGAGTAAGCTCCGGCGTGGTTTGCGGAGAGAGCGCGGCTGAAGTCGAAGGTGGTGGAGCGCATGCCGAGGGGGTCGAAGACGTAGGACTGCATGGCGCGGTCATAGGCGGGGCCGATGGGGAGGTTGGGATAGGCGACGTGACCGGCGGTGTATCCGGCGGCGGCGGCCATGAGGTTCGAGTATTGGAACAGTTCGCCGAATTTGGAGGTGGGCTGCATGGTGCCGAGCAGCGCCATGGTGCTCTCGGGCGTGGCTTTGCCGTAATTGAAGAGCCACTCGAGATCTTCGCGGGGCATGCCGGTACAGGCGCAGATAAGGCTCTTGACGAGGACGCTGCGAGTGGTCTGCGGGTCGCCCAACTTGAAGGTGGGCATGAGCGTGGTGACAGGCGTGTTCCAGTCGAGGCGGTGCTGGTCCACGAGCTTGGCGAGAAGGAGGGTGGTGAGCGCCTTAGTGTTGGAAGCGATCATGAAGAGCGTATCGCCGTCGGGCTTGTCGGAGGCACCGAGTTCTTTGGTGCCGAAGCCGTCGGCGAAGATGACCTTGCCGTCCTGCACGATGCCGAGGGAGACGCCTTGTATGCCGATCTCTTTGCGGCCGTCTTCGATGAACTTGCTGAGTTCGGCGAGGCGGGCTTGGTCGAGCTTGTTGGCGCGCTTTCCGGCGAAGTTCTCGCGGGCGTAGCCCTTGGGAAGGAGGCGTCCGGCGATGAGCGCGAGTTGGCCGCCACGTTTTTCAGCGGTGGCGTCGGCGAGGTCTTCGAGGACGACGGTCCAAGTGTTGTTGGCGTTGAGGGCGAGCGCGGCGATCGTTCGCTTCTCGTTGGGCGAGGTGAGGTATTGGTATTCGCGGCGGTGCGTCCAGCCGTCGCGATCGGGCAGGTCGTTGACGGTCAGAACGGGCCACTTGGCATCGGGCTTATAGGCCTGCCATGCGTTCTTGACGGCGGCATCGGCATCTTTTGCAGAGACGTCAACGAGAGCGAGGAAGGAGTCGCCTTCGGGAGCTTCGAGGATGGTGGCGGGAGGCGAGACGCGAAATTTCCAGTCCTTCGGAGCAATGAAGGTGTTGCCGGCGAGGGTGGTTTTGGGAGTGTCGGCGGCGAGGGTTTGCTTGGCAGCGGCTTGTATCGTCGAGGTGTTCGCGGGCGGGTTCTGGGCGAGCAGAAGGGAGGTGCACAGAGCAGCGGCGAGAAAGAGGTTCTTCATGGCGGCTTTTATTAAACAGGAGCAAGGGAAGGGGGAGCAAGAGAAAAGGGTAGGGGTGTAGATGCTCCAAGATAATGTCACCCCTTAGCTACAACGACATAATGTCACCCTCAAGGGAAGGTGATCTTGAGTCAGAAAGAGTTACTGCGAGTGAAAGTTATTGAGAATGCAGTGGGCGAACGCCAGGTGCAACGCTTGAAACGCCGCTTCCAACCCGGTTCCCTGGACTGGGTCAGCATGGCAACTGCGGGCCGCGCCATGCCTTGGCAACTCGCTCCCGATCTGCCCCAGCGCGTCCTCGAGTTGGCGCGGGGAAAGTATGCCGAGTTCAACGACTCCCACGTGCATGAAAGCTGATCGAATGCGAAGGCCTCTCGCTCAGCCGCGAATCGGTGCGCCGCATCCTCCGCGGGGTCAACTGTCCCTCCCCGCAGAAGCGCCGCAGGAGCAAGGTTGCCGACGAACTTTCCTGAAATCCACCCAGGTTCGGAAAGAGCCAGCTTGTAAAGCATTGACGAAGGATTGGGGATGCCGGGGCTCGAATCCCTGGCCGCTGCGGTGGTTTTGTCCGCTCAGAATAGCCGCAACAGGTAGGCTGCAGCCCGGTCACAAAGGCCCATACAGCATTCTTGTTCCAGCTGTCGCTGGCTCACCTGTCTTCCTGTTGAACCGAACACTGCGCGTGGAGTATCGCGCTATCGGGCTCCTCCTACGACTCATCAGCAATCTCCTCATCCAATCCGATGATTGGCGCAAAAGCTGTTGGTAGCTGTCCGGGGTCTTTCAACCCAGATTTCCTGAGGTCCCGATCAGGAGGAACAAAAAAACGGGGACTCCCGACACCCTGCGCCGGCAAGAAGCCGTTGATTTCATCCAACTGGCGGATGAAGGCACGTAACTCCTCATCACCTTCATTCATATCTAGCAAGCCAAGAAGCTCTTCCACCAGCGCGCAATCGATCCGCTTCAGTGTAGTTATGCCTCTTTGCGTCGGTCGGAAGAGTTTGATTTTCTTACTCGTCTTATGGTCAACCCGCTTGATGAGTTTCCACCTCATCAGGCTTTTCGCTGTTCTACTTGCCGTAAATTTGGAGATTCCCGTCGCTTGACTGAGTTCCACCAGAGTAGCTTTCCCATTCAGGACTGCTCTTCTCAAGAGAGCCACGTGTGCACTTCTCAGTGCCCCTTGGCGGAGGGCACGCTCTCTCGCCCAAAGGTAGATATCAACCAAGTGCTCAAGCTCAAGGATAAGCGATATCGAACGATATTGTTGCATATTGCAACCATCATAACGAGATTGGAGAAGTTTGCAAAACACTGATTAGATAGAAGTTGCTCGGCACTCTCTGCAGGAAATGAATGATAGAAGGCCAGTTTTGATGCCCTTGACGCACGATCAATCAATTGACGAGCTTTGGGCGGCGAAGGCTCGGGTAAGAAGATGGGAACTGGGACAGAAGCGCAACTGGCGGCTTCATCATCCTGAGGCGGAGAGCACAGGATGAGCAACGGGTTTCACCGGAACTGATACACAAATGCTGAAGCAGGCAAACAAAGTCGCAAGGCTGGAACCACGCGAATGGCTGGACTTACGGTCCCTCACGCAGTATGCTGCCGTTTCCGAGCGCACCATTCGGGAATGGATCGTACGCGAGGGGCTGCCGGCCTCACGCATAAGGAAGAAGATATACGTGAGTCGCACGAAATTTGACGCTTGGTTCGACGCCCATACGATTCGGCCCGAATCATTGAACCTGGACATATTTATGAAGGAACTCCTTGAAGGGATATAGGTCGGCCGCAAGTGGGCGTCAAAGTTCGTAGATATAAGAACAAGTGGTATCTCTTCATTAATCACCTTGGCAAGAGGAAGGCGAAGTGTGTTGGGACAGACCGCAAGATCGCTGAGGAGCTTAAACGCAGAGCAGAGGCGCGCCTCGCGATGGGCCGGTTAGGGATAACTGACAATTCAAGTCAATCCCCATTTTTCGCTGACTTTGCTGAACGCTGGCTACAGGACTACGCGCGAGTAGAATGCAAGAAATCTACGGCAGAGGGCTACGAAAGCGTCTTAGAACAATACCTTCTGCCCCGTTTGGGCAAAAAGCGGGTAGACGCCATCAGCCGAGAGGATGCGAAGGCTCTGATCAACAATTTATTGGCCAAAGATCTTTCGCGCAATACGGTTCGTAATGCCTTGTGTGTTCTGCGAGGCATCTTCAATGAAGCCATCGAAAGCGGCATAGTGAAGGCTAATCCGGCGTCCAGACTTGCGAGGTTCACGAAGGCGGCGAACAACGACGTCAAAAAAGGCATAGCACTGAGTCATTTAGAAGTCTCGTTGTTGTTATCAGCCGCCATGGAAATTTGTCCTGATTGGCATCCCTTATTTCTGGTCGCGGTCCGAACTGGTCTGCGTCGTGGAGAACTCGTGGCACTCGAATGGGGCGACATACACTTCGGCGAAAGTGAGCATGATCAGAACCGCTACATTCTGGTCAAACGCAATTATGTGCGCGGAGAAGAGACCACTACTAAGAACCACAAAGAGCGAAGGGTAGACATTTCGAGAGAAGTGCGGCGTGCACTCCTCCAGAAGTACGAGGCCAGACTGCAAGAAGCACAGCGGGAGGGAACAAAGGACATGGCCAAGGAAAAGGTATTTAGATCGTCCACCGGCTCAATCCTTGGTCCTGACAATCTTTACAAAAGACTTTTTCGGCCGGTACTCGAACACTCCGGCATTCAACCGATTCGTTTTCACGATCTACGCCATACCTTTGGCTCTTTACTCATTCAGAGCGGGGCTTCTTTGGTCTATGTGAAAGAGCAATTGGGACACAGCTCGATTCAGATTACGGTGGACACTTACGGGCACCTAGCACCCGGCGCAAATGTCTGCTGGGTAGATCGAATCGATGAAGAGAGCCTGCAACAATCCGCAACCCAGGCGCAACCTCGAGGTTCGGCTCTGAACCGAGAATGCTCGCAAGTAACTGATTCTATTGGTGGCGGCGCGTGGACTCGAACCACGGACCTACGGATTATGAGACCGTCGCTCTAACCGACTGAGCTACGCCGCCATTTGAGCAGGAAGGACGAGGAACAACAGAATGCCGCCGAAAGAGGCGCGGCGGCTGGTTTAATTTTAGCAGCATCGATGGGGCTGTCAACGCGTGCGCAGCCCCGACAGGCGCACCTCGAAGCTTGCTTCAAACGACTTTCGTAGAGGAGCCAACCGCGGCGGCGGCGGCTTCCGCGTGGCGGTATCCGGGAACCAGAAACTGCAGCGCGCCATCAAACCCGCGCCGCAGCGGCGAAGGCAAACGGTCGCCGACCATCTTGAGGCGCAGGTAATCCAGCGGCTCAAGAGCATGAAGCAGGCGCACCATCCACATATATGTAGGGGCCCCGGCGGCGACTCCCGCCGCTAATGCCCACGCGGGAGAGAGGCTGCGCGCGACCGCAAAGGTGACCGCCGCCATGACCGCAGTCGCTAATCCGATGCGCACCATCGAGCGCCAGGGCAGCGTGAATTCATAGATCTTGCGCGCAGTGTACCAAAGGAGCACGACTCCGAAGGTCTGCCCGACTCCGTTGCCGATGGCTGCGCCAATTGCGCCGTAGCGGGGAATCAATGCGAAATCGAGCGCCATGTTCAAGATACCGGTATAGATCAGGCAGCGCAGCAGGTCCCATTGCCGGTCCGCCGATCGCATGAGGGTGTCCGGCATATCCTGGAAGGCGCGCGGGATAGCGGTAATGGCGGCAATGATCATCACCGGCACAGCGGGCATGTACTTCTCTCCATAGACCACCCACACCGCCTGTCGCGCAAGCAGCGCCGCCCCCACATGGACGGGAAGCGCGATCAAGCCCAGATAGCGGAAGGCATTGTTGACAATGCTGCCCACGCGGAAGCGGTCGCGGGCGGACTCGGCCATCAAGGAAGCGCCGGTGGCCGAGCCAAACACCTTGGGAAAGATCAGCAGCCGGTCAGCGAGACCAGCACTTACTGAATAGAAGGCGACCTGCTTGATATCGGAGAAGGCGGTGAGAAAAAAGATCTCCGATCGGCTCCACACCACCGAAATCAAGACCTGAATGGCAATCGCCTGCAAACAAAAGCGGCGGATCCGTCCCGCCAACTCGTCCGGCAGCGGCTCCAGAGGAAGTGTTTTCAGGAAGCGGTTGAGGGGCACCGTACGCATCACCGTCTCGATGGTCCGGGCAATCAGAAAGGAGGCCGCCACGCCGGGCAAGTCCCATTTGAAGCGGATGGTAAGCACGATCAGAATGCCATAGGAGAAGACGTATCCCAGGGCGCTGATGGTGTTCTTAGAGGCGTCTTCGAACGCCAGGTTGGCCTGCGCGGGGACCCACGACATCATGCCGGGGATGATGGACAGCACCATGAGGACGGCCATCAGGCGATTGGCATGGCCCACCAGAGGCCAGACGATCGCGAGGCCAATGGCGGTGATGACCAGGGCACCGAGAAGTTGATATTTGTAATTGAATTCATAGACGGCGCGCGCCGCTCCGACTTGCCCGACGCCAAGAAAATCGGTCATGTACTTGCGGGTGGCCAACGCCAGACCGGTGCCGCTGGCGCCGCAGATCAGCATGACGGGGAAATTAATGGCGGAGAAATAACCCAGCTTCTCGGGGCCCAGATAGCGGGCCACAGCGATGGAGGCCGCCATGAATACCAGCATGTCCAGAATGGTTTCCAGGCCATACCAGAGAGAATTGTGCAAAATCTTGCGGCTTGTGGAGCCGGTTTTCATCTTCATTGAGCATAGCTAGGTTGCTGGCGCGAAGCAATCAGATGAAACGCCGTGGACGATGAAACTTTAGTAACTTGCTGAAACCCAATCCGCTATTGAAGATGAGTTAACAGCCATGCCCTTCACCCTCGGATTGCCCTATCCCGCCTGCATCGCCGCGACCCGTCTTGCGCGCAAGCTGCATCCTACTCCGCAGCCCCCGTCGCGGGTGGACCAGAAGAACTATTATCTGTTGCAATACCGCTCCAGCGACCGTTTGTTGAAGAGGTTCGCCAGCGGCATTGATCTGCGCGACAAGGTCGTCCTGGATCTGGGCAGCGGACTGGGCGGCCGTGCGCCGTGGTTTATCGAGCAGGGCGCATCGTCCGTTTTCTGTGTCGATATCAACCGCCAGGAGCTCGCGGAAGGCAATAGGATCCGCAGGCAGCTCTTTCCGCAATTCAGCGAGCGCATCCACTACCTGCATCCCTCTGAGATCGAACAAGAGCAGTTTGCCGATGCGGTTTTCCTGGTGGACTCGTTCGAGCACCTCAGGGACCCGGCCGCGGTGCTGCGGCAGGCGTACAATTGGCTGCGGCAGCAGGGCGTTCTCTGGATCGGATCGGTGGGATGGTACAACTTCATCGCCTCGCACGTGCTCTCGGTGATTCCCATTCCGTGGTGCCAGTTGATCTTCTCCGAGCGGGCGATCATCCGCACCATGAGCGCTATCCTGCACGATGCTGATTATGCGCCGACGGTGTGGGACCGTATCGATGGGCTTGACCGGTGGGACCAGGTGCAGACACTTAAGGACCGGCCGGGGGAGCCCTTGAATATGTTGAGCTTGCGCCAGGCAAAGGCCGCGGTCCGGTCCTCAAATTTTGAGATCGTGGAGTTCGGCACGCACGGCGTCAGCGCGGAGAAGAGCAAGTTGCTGAACCGCTTGAATGCTTTAACGGCGTTGCCGGTGCTGGATGAGCTTTTGCACAAGTACTACACGGTGCGTGCGCGACCCGCCCGGCCGCCCAGCCGCCCGGCGACAGCTAGTTAGGGTGGGAGCATTTTTCCAATCGGCGCGGTTCCATGCTCACCAGATGCGGCATACCTTGTCCGCCGGTTTGACCATAGCCGACCCCGGCTTGCAGGCGAACGCCCTGGCAAATTGCGGCATATTCACTACCACGCCATTGATCCGGTACCTTCCCGGGGAGTGTGGATCGGTTGCTGCCCGCAGACGTTGCTCCTCAGGGCGATCGTTCTCGCACGCCCACTGCGCCAGCCCCACGAAAAAGCGCTGGTCCGGAGTCAGCCCCTCGCGATCCTGTAATTGCTTGCCGCTGGTCGCGTCCTTCCACGCCATATAAGCCAGCACCGTGCCGCCCAGGTCCGCGACGTCTTCCCCCTCGGTCAGCTTGGAATTGATGTGGATGTTGTCCACCACCACGTATTGCGCATACTGGTCCACCACGCAATCCGCGCGTTTGGTGAACTCCGCCGCGTCCTGCTTGGTCCACCAGTCCTTGAGATTGCCGTGGGCATCGAACTGCCGCCCTTCATCGTCGAAGCCGTGGGTCAGTTCGTGTCCGATGGTCGAGCCGGTATTGCCATAATTGGGGGCCGCGTCGATTTTTGCGTCATAGAGCGGCGGCTGCAAAACTCCGGCGGGAAAATTGATGTCGTTCATCTGCGGATTGTAATAAGCGTTCACGGTCGGCGGGGTCATTCCCCACTCGTTGCGATCGACGGGCCTGCCGATCTTGTTGAAGTCGCGATGGCTCTCGAAATTGTTTGCATTGCGCACATCGTCGGCAAAATTCCCGCGCGTGATGTTTACCGAAGCATAGTCACGCCACTTATCCGGATATCCCACCTTGTTGCGAATGGCATGCAGCTTCACTAAAGCCTGCTGTTTGGTCGCGGGGCTCATCCAGGCGAGGTCCTGGATGCGCATCTGCATGGCCTTCTCGATGCGCTCGGTCATGTCCACGGTATCCGCCTTCAACGCCGGAGAAAATGCCTTGGCGACATAGGCTTGTCCCAGCGCCTCGCCAAGCTGCTGGTCGGTCCATTGCACGCACTTCCTCCAGCGCGGTTGCTGCTCTTTCGCGCCGCGCAAATATGCCCGGTAAAAGGCGAAGTTCTCATCCACAAAGGGCGTGCCCAGATACGGCGACCATGAATTCGTCAGATGAAAACGCAGATAGGCCTTCCAATCGGCGAGGGGGACCGAGGTAAGCTCGGAATTCATCTCGCGCACAAACTGCGGCGTAGAAATGTTGACGGTTTCAAATTGCGGGGCATTCGCGGCTTTGAAATACGCCGTCCAATCGAGCGATGGAGCCATCTTCTGCAACTCCGGCAGGCCCATCTTGTTCTTCAGCTTGTAGGGGTCGCGCTCCTCCACCCGCGTCCAATGCGACTTCGCCAGCTCGGTCTCCATGCGCATCACCGTCTCCGCCTCTTGATGGGCCTGGTCCGACGGGTCGCCCAAGAGCTCAAAGACCCTTTCTACATGCTGCACATAATGTTCGCGGATCTCCTTCGATTTGGGATCTTCTTTGAAGTAATAATCCCGGTCGGGTAGCCCCAAGCCGCCCTGGCCAATGGCGGCGATCACGCGGTTGGAATCATCCGGGTCCTGCTGTGATCCGGCGCCGAAGAGCATCCCATTGCTCTCGGTCTCCAGGTGCAGGCGCGCGAGCAACGGCGCCATCTCGCCTATGCTCTGCAATTCCGCAATGCTCTTCAGCTCCGGCGCAATCGGATTCACCCCCGCGCGGTCGATGGCCGCCGTGTCCGTGCACGCAGCATAATAATCGCCGATCTTCTGGTCCACCGCATCGCGTTGTTTGGCCGCAGCCGCGTCTTCTAGAATGCCGCGCAGGTAGGTCAGGTTATCCAGATAAAGCTTGCCATAGACGCTCCACGAGGTCTGGTCGGCGGGGATGGGATTGTTCTTCTTCCAACCGGCGCATGAATACTCATAGAAATCGTTGCAGGGATCGATGCCGCGGTCCATCGAATGCACATCCAGGCTGGGGGTATAGGGCAGCGCCGGTTCGACGCGCGGTTGCGCCGCTCCGGGTGCTTCGACCGGCGGCGCGCCCGGCTTTGAGGGGGGCGGAGTTTGCCCCATTAAGACGAGACTAGCGGCAGCAATCAGGCAGGCAAGCAACTTCTTCATATCGCTAATAGGAAAAAGCATAGCAGAAGCTCACTCTGCTTTCCTATTCAACCGCCCTATCGGCGCTGCTCGGCGTCAATCGGCGGCCAACCAACTATCAGCTTCAGCCCGTGACCCGTGACTCGTGACCCGCCACTACTTCTTCTTCATTCCCACATGCACCTCTTCGGCGACCAGTCCCTTGCCGTTCTCGCCCGCCTTTGCGTGTACCACTACCTTCTCGCCGATCTTGATGTCCGAAGAAAAAATTGTGTCCTTGCCGCGCACATAGCGGGTCTCCGGAGTGAGCGTCGCGGACGCCTTCTCGCCCGAAGCGGTTGCGACCACGATCTCATTGTTGGTGATGGAATCCACCGTGCCCATCAGGTGCTTGCCATGCGCGTGCGCGGATGCAGTCGTTACAAACGCGAGAGACACCAGCAGTGCCATCAGGCAAGTTCTCATTGCTATCGCTCTATTTCTCATTGAGAAAGTTCTCCTCTTGCTTATCTTCCTGCATCTCCGCAGGGCTCTTTGGATTGTAGTTTTGCATATCGCGTAGCTCGCCCGCGGTAAGCTGCGGCAAATGCCGAATGAAATAGACCAGCGCCCAACTGTCATTATCGTTGGCGTGATCGTGATCGGCGGCTGGGGCGCCCCAGGCCGGCATTCCGGTGAGCCGCACCC
>JBDTLH010000054.1:0-9270 GCA_039934875.1 Acidobacteriaceae bacterium
CAAGATGGTGGCCCTCGCCGGGCAGCGTGATGTCCTTCACCAGCCGCAGGTCGAGATTGAAAAATGCCGGCTGTCGCAGGCTATTGCGCGCGGCGAGCTGTCCGTTCAAAAGAGCGCGGTCATTCGCATCGTTGCCGTCGTTCTGCGTATCGAATCCGAGGGTCGGCGTGTATGGCATCCCCGACCGGGTCACGATCAGCGGATTCAACTTGAATCCATATGGCATATTGAAGATCGCGCTCAGATTAAAATTATGTCGGACATCGAAGTTCGAAGCGGCGCTGTCTCCGTGAAGGTTGAACGGATCCAGTGCCTGCAACGGCCCGAACGGACCGAAGTACGAGACGTCATCGCGGCTGTGCGAGAACGTATAATTTGCGGTCAGATTAGAGCGCTTCCCGAACTGCCAGTTCGCCGTCAATAGCAATCCATCATAGGAGGAGTGCCCGTCCGATTGGTTGGTCAACAGTTGTCCGATGGCCGGGTCCGGTCGCGCTGCGGGAAAGATGGGCAGCCCCGCCATGTTATAAACCGGCGCATTGAGATTGGTGTTCACCATGCGCTGCAGCTCCCACGTGCTGTTGCGCACATAACCCGCTGAAGCAGAGAGCCGCGGAGTGAACTGCTGCTCCACGCTCGCCGCCGCCTGAAAAGAGCGCACATTGCGGAAATTCGGAGCGATCCCCACCACCAGCGCCGCCGGAGCCGTCAACTCCGGTGGCAGCGCTGCGAAAGCATTTCCGCTCGCCACCAACGGCAGCACCTCCGGATCGTAATAGCTGTCCACCATCCGCGTGTTCATCCCGTTATCCGTGAAGATCCGCTGAAAGGTGTTCGCGGGAGTGGGCGCGTCGTACAACCCCGACGACAGCCGAACCACGGTCTTCGCCGCCGGGTTCCACGCCAGGCCGAGCCGCGGCTGCCACTGCGCTAAATCATTGGGGATGCCGCCAAATCCAGGGTTCCACTGCCCCTCCCAACGCAGACCCGCATTCAGCGTGAGCCGTGGGTTGATCGTCCACCGATCACTCACATACGCGCCACTGTTGTGCACCGAAGCATCGAACACGCCGTCGCCGGTCACGAACGTCTGTTGGTACCGCCGCACTCGTCCGGCAAGATAGTCCGCCAGAGAATTGAAATCGTAACGGCCATTGAGGTTCGCCTCCTGCTGCTGGCGCACCGGATCAAAATCGAAGTTGCCGCCCAAATGCAGCAGATGCGCTCCGCGGACCAATTCCACATCGTCGCTGAGCTGGAGCTGTCGCGAGGCGTAGCGCAACGGAGACAAGCTGCTCCCGCCGAGCACGCCGAACCCGTTGATGGCTATCTCCGGCGCGATCGAAGCCGGCGCAAAATCGCGATGGTCCTGCGCCCATCCCAGCAATAGCTGGTTCACGCTCGCGGGATTGAGGCTGGATGTCAGATTGGCACGGGCCCACACACTATCGCCCCGCAAGGATTCGCCATTGGTGAACGCGGCAATCGAACGCGCAGAACCAGTCCAACTCGTCTCCCCCATGAAATTGCTCGCGCTCGCGTGGTTGTAGTTCAACTCCACGTTCAGCGTGCTCGCCGCATTCAAATTGAAATCGCTGCGCCCCGACAATGCCAGAGGGTTGCTCTTGCCGACCACCTGCCGCTGCAAGCCGATCAGCGCCGCGGGCACGCCCACGCCTGGCGCCTGCGCCTGGAATTCGGTCCAATAAGGAGTATGCAGGTAATCCTGCTCCACGCCGAAATAGTAAAACGCCTTGTCTTTCTTGATAGGACCGCCGAGCGACCCGCCAAATTCGTTTTGCGTGTTGTCGAGGGAATGGCCGAATGCGTCCTCCGAGCTCAATAGCGACGGACGTCCAATATAAAACGCCTCTCCATGCGGTTTGTTGCTGCCCGATTTGGTGGCGATATTCAGAAAGCCCGCATTGGTCTCTCCCACCTCGGCGGATACCCCCGAGTGCACGATCTGGAATTCTTTCACCACCGTCTGTGGCAGAAATAACGTTTGATCGTGCGCGCCGCGCAGTCCCCCCTGCAATGGATCGCGAAAGACTGCCCCATCCACTGCTCCGTTCAACGCCTCCGCACGCTGTCCCGCGATGGCAACGCCGCTTCCATTGGGGTTCTCCGCATTGGCGCCCGCCGCCAACTCCCCGAACTGGCTCACGTCGCGAATGCGGTTCGGCAGATACGTAACATTCAGTCCCGCGATGGTGTTGCTGGCCTCGCTCTCCTCTTTATTTACCGCCGGAGGCAGCGTGTTCCCCTCTTGCTCCAAGGCCCCGCCTCGTCCCGTGACCGTCACCTCGGTCGAAGCCGCCGCCACCGCCAGCCGCAGCTCCACGCGCACGCTGCTGCCCACCCCCAGCGTAATGCGCGGGGCCTTCTTCAGCGCAAATCCCGGCATCGCAACTTGCACCGCGTAGTTGCCCGAAGGCAGCAATACGAAGGTAAATCCGCCGCTCGAATCGCTGACTACGGCGCGTTCATTGCCGAAATCCGTATTGCGCAATGTGACCTTGGCTCCTGCCACAACCGCGCCCCTCGGATCAACCACTTTGCCGCTAATCGTCCCGCTCGCGCCCGCCGACTGCGCCGGCGCAGAGACAGAAAACGTGAATAGCAAAAAGCTAAGGATGTATATAACCGATTGCCACGAAGACCTCACGAAACCACGCACCTCATTCGCATTCTCCCCAAATAAAAAGCTTAATGCGAATTGCCGCCCAGCCGCCAACTACGAGTGCGGTAGTAATTGGGACCGGCTGAGCAACGACGTGGCGCTGAATCCTGAATCCTGCATCCTCGCAATCAGTTTTTGAAACCGCTCGCTCGTCCGCAGGTTGGCGAAGAGTGGCGTCACCCGCGCATAAATCAGCCAGCCGTCGCGGTCTTCATAGGCCGCTTCGAGCTGTTCACAGGCCTTGTCACCCTCGCCCAGCGCGTTGTAAATCAGCGCGAACGTCACCGGCTGGACATATTGCGTCTTTGCATCCAGCTCAAGCTGCGCCAGTATCTCGCGCGCCTTCTCCGTTCGTCCCGCGAGCGCATGCGCCACCGCCAGCGATCCTCTCCAGTGCGGCATCGGCCCCGCGAGCTCAATCGCCCGCTCCATGGCGGTCACCGCCTCCTCGAAGCGCCCCAATTCCACCAAAATACACGTGTGGATGAAGTGCGATACCGCGAAATTTGGCTCCACTTCGAGGCAGGCCCTGAGGTGCAGCTCCGCCTCCTCGTACCGCGTCGCGTTGTAAAGAACGTAGCTCACCATCGCGTTATAGATCGCGGCTAACGGATCGAGCTCTACCGCGCGATTGATCTCCTCGAGCGCCTCCTCGAAGCGCCCGCTGGTAAGCAGGTGGACCGCGAAGTAATATCGTGCAGTGGCGTAACTCGGATTCAGCTTCAGCGCCTCGCGAAAGGTCCGCTCCGCCGCGGCCGAGTTCCATTCAAAACGAAATTGCACCGACCCCAGCGCCGCCAGCGCCTCCGCGGAATTGCTGTCGATCTCCAACGCCTTCTTCGCCGCCGCCTTCGCCCGCGGCATTGCCATCTTCGGCGGCAAAATACAATACTCCCCCGCCCCCAGCAGGACATAGCAGTCCGCCAGCCCCGCATATGCCAGCACATGCGCCGGGTCGTTCTCGATCGCCTCTTGAAAGTACCCGATCGCCCGCTTGAAATCGTCCTTCGTCCGCCGGTTCCAGCACTGCCTTCCCCGTAAATACGCCTCATGCGCCGCCGCATTCACCGGACGCGCCACCGCCAACCGGCCTTTCTGCGTCGGTGTCAGCTTGATCTCCAACTGCGCCGCAATCGCGCTCGCCACCTCCGCCTGAATCATGAACACGTCCTCAAACGGACGCTCATAGCTCTCCGCCCACAGGTGCTGATCGCTCGCCGCATCGATCAATTGCACATGGATCCGCATCCGCTCCTGAGAGCGCACCACCGACCCGGTGAGCACCACGTCCACATCGAGTTCGCGCGCGATCTCCGGCAGTGTCTTCCGCGAATCCTTATACCTCATGCTGGTAGTGCGCGAGATTACCTTGAGCTCCGGAATTTTCGACACATCCGTGATCAGCGATTCGGTCAAACCGTCCGCAAAATAATCCTGCTCCGGATCGCGCGATAAATTCTCCAGCGGCAGCACCACAATGGACCGGGCCCTTTTCGGCTTCGCGCTCCGCCGCACCGTCTGCGACCGGCTGCTCGTCCGGGAACGCATCGCCGAACGCTCGTGTGCCTCTGCCCCCTGAAAAGCGCTCTTCATCTCCAGCGCCGTCTGATATCGCTGCGCCGGCTTCTTCGCCATCGCCTTCACGATCACCGCCTCCAGCCAACCGCCCACCTCTCCCCGCGCCAGTGCCGGACGCTGCGGCTCCTCCTCCAGGATCGCCGTAATCATGCGCACCGTGTGCGGATAATAAAAAGGCTGCCTCCCCGTCGCCATCTCATATATCACCGACCCGCAGGAATATATATCGCTCCGCGCATCCAACTCTCCCGTGCGCAGTTGCTCTGGCGCCATATACGCCAGCGTCCCCGCCATCGACTCGTCCAGATGCTCTGAGTTCGGGGCCGTCTCGTCATACGGCATCACCGTCCGCTTCGCCAATCCAAAATCGATCAGCTTGAGCCGTCCGTCTTTGGTGAAGCGCAGGTTTGCCGGCTTAATATCGCGATGGATAATCCCCCGCTCATGCGCCGCCGCCAGCCCGTCCAGCATCTGCTCCGCGATCTGCACGATCTCCGCCACCGCCATCGGCCCCTGCCTCATCCGCTCATGCAGCGTATGCCCTTCGATCAGCTCCATGATGATGAAATCAACGTCATCCACCGTATCGAAATCATGCACTACCGCGATATTAGGATGGTTCAGCCGCGACAGCGCCAGCGCCTCGCGCCGAAATTGCCGCCGCGCCTCCTCGCTGCGCAACGTATCGCTAGCCAGCACCTTAAGGGCAACGTCGCGCTCCAGCTTGCGGTCGTGTGCGCGATACACCACGCCCATTCCGCCCGCCCCAATGCGCTCTATCACCTCATAGTGTTTGAACAGGCTGCCGATCATCTTTAACCCTGTGAGCAGCTTACAAGGTTTTCATGTATTCGACGATGGCCCTTCTCTGCTCCGGAGTCAATGCCGGCCCGATCACCCCCGGCTTGCTCTTATCGCTGAACTCATGCCCCTGGTTCGAGTTCCCCTGCTTTGTGGTATCGAACAGGAACCCACCCGAAACATAATTCCCCTTAATCCCCACGTTCTCCGGATCATACTCCCGTCCTCCCACATAAAACTGCTTCGGCCTCTCCTCCACCGGAGACAGCAGCAAATACAAATTCGGCACCGATCCGTTATGCAAAAATGGCGGACTCGACCATATCCCATTAAGCGGCCTCGCCTTATACGCCAGCGGCGCGATCACCTTATTGGGCCGCCCGCCCTCCATCGCCGTCTGCTGCTCGGCCGGTACGCCCAGTCGCGCGAAGCTTTTGGCAATCACCTTCCCGCCCAATACTTCAAGCCCTTCGGCGGCGCTCACCACCCCCAGCCCCAGCGGACCGGAATCCGCCTTACGTTCATTGAAATTGGTCGCCTCATTCGGGTCGGTCCCAATCACCTTGAGCGGGATCGAGGTGACCCTGAACAGCGCCGGCCCGCCCGCATACGGCTTATACCACCTCTGCCCGGTGAAACTTCCTTCCTGATATAGCGGCGTGCCGTGGCAGCGTTCGCAGCGCTCGACAAATACCGCGTGCCCCTCCGCCGCCTGCTCGCGATCGATCTTCCCCAGCACCTCCTCCGGCCATTGCGGAGACCGCAATCCCTTCCCCGGCCCCGCTCCCGCCAGCGCCTCTTCGATCTTCTCCAGATTCAACACATTGATGCTTGAATCGAACTGCTTCTCCGGGTCCGCCGCCGACATCACCACCGGCGACATCACCCCCATCGCCTCCCCCACGTTCCTTCCCAGCGGCTGCGTGATCGACCCGTTATATTGCACCCAGTCCAGCCATGATGCGTCCCAGATCGGCGGAAAATTCACCGGCGCGGTCGCGGGCTGCTTGTTCGCCTGGTTCTGCAACTCCGTGCCGAAGACGTAATTGCCGATTCGCGCCAGCGCGTCCGTCCTCCCCGGCCCCTCGGCCACCGGATATATCTTGCCCCGCAGATCGCCCTCCGTCTCCAGCAATCCCGCGTCGAGAAACTGCTTGACGTCCGTCTTCAGCGCCGCTTCCGATTCCTTCGAATACTTGTCCTGCAACACCGCGTGCGCAAATCTCCCAAAGCGCAGCGGATCGTAGTAGGTCCACGCCAGCCCCAGCCCCAATGCCTGCTGAAACTTCGCAAAATCCGCCTGCCCCGCTCCTCCGTCAATGCGCACCGAGTTCCCCTTGTAACGCACCTCGCCGGTATGGCACGCCGCGCACGTCAGCCCCAGCACCGGACGCTTCACATTCGTATTCGGGTCCGCATAAGTCGTGTCCACCGTGAAGCCCACCGGCAACCCATCCGGATTCGCGGGGCTCTTCCCGTCCTCCAGAAATCCGAAGCGTGAGAGGTACTCGGCATCGCTGAACTTAGGCGCGCCGGTCAGAGAAAACTTCGGCTGCTCCATCGCCTTAAACCACTCGTAGGGCAGCAACACACTGCCTTGCGGGGTGTGGTAATACACATTGCGCTGCGCCGGGGTCCAATTCTGCTCCAGATAAACCACGTGGTCAGGCTTGCTGTAAGCGGGCAGCGCCAGCCGGGTATAAAGCACGACCCCCCCGATCGCCGCGCCGATCAAAATCAATACTCCGACCATTACGAAGACCGACACCCGCAGTTTTGGCGACGCGCTCATTGGATCCCTTCCTCTAAACAACCTCTAAGAAACGAGAAACTCTCACGTACAGCAGAGGGAGAGTTTTAACATAAGCCGCCCCTCCAGGCAACCGCCTCAGTGCGCCTCTCCCGCCTCCGGCCCGTGCGGCACCACTCGCACGTCCAGCGGGACTCGCACCTTATGGTTATGGAGCGCATGCCCCTCCCCGCACGCCATCAGGTTCTTGAGCGACGCCTCGCCCTCCGCCAGTCCCAACTCCTTCAACTGCTGCGCAATGTGCTGCACCGTATGCAAACCCAACCGCCGATAGCTCTCAAACTGCGATTCGCTGAACCACTGCTCTGAGGTCGGCTGCTGGGGAAAGCTCCCGTCGGTCGATGCATATTGCCGCACATCCGTCGGCTCCTCGCTGCACAGCACCGGCTTGATATACAGCAGTGTTCCGTTCTCCGCCACTTCCCCATCCACATCCTGATAGTTGATGGTTGCCACCGCGCAATGCCTCCGGTTCTGCTTCGACGGCAACGGCGCCTTCCTGAAATCTATGGATACGCCCAGATCGATCCTGATCTTCCGCACCGCGTTCCCCAGGTCCTCAAACGTATAGTCCGGATCCGCGCCCGCATCCACCACCACTATGTGGCGGCACCGCCGCAGCACCATCTCATACAAAGCCAAATTCTCGAAGTGGCCTCCATCCGACAGATAAATCCACTCATTCTGGTCCGTCGTCCGCCCAAAAGCCTCGTCCAGCAGCGGACGCAGCGCATTACTCGGCGACCGTTGCTTCCAACCCTTTCTTCCTTTGGGGCCCGGGTTCGCCAACCACCATCCCAGCCGCAAATTGAAGAACGTCATGATCACGCTCAATATCGGAGACGAGTGGTATCCCATATTCGGGCTCGCCGCTGCTCCCGAGATCGCCACCGCCGTTCCCAGCGTGATGCCTTCCTTATTGTCTCCATAGTGCGCCGAAGGCTGATATCCCACCCGCAAGCTGCCGCAGTGCAGCGTGCTTGCGCTAAATGGCTCCGCTTTTCGCTGTTGCCATGCCAGCCTCGCCCCCTCCACCAGATTCAACGTCATGTTGATGACGTGCAGCGGACGCTCCACTCGCGTAAGATCGCCAGGCGTCCGGTTAATTTTTCCCAACGCGATATTGTCCTTCGAATCGAACCCCGTAAACGGATTCGGATGCTTGTGCCACGACGCTCCCAGATAAGCCCGAATCAGCCGGTTGCGGTACATCCCATGCAGCGAAAACTTGTTCACGTTCACGAATGCCGCGACGAAAAACACAATCGCCGCCTCGATGGCAAAGCCCACGACTGCGGCCAGGGCTCTCGACTCTGGCGTATGTCCCGCAAAGCTGAATATCATGGATTGGTTTACCGAGCCGACGCAGGCCGCCACCATCACGATCCCCAAAATCCCCAGTCCGGTCAGCACCGTATTGGTGTTTGCGCCGAACGCCGGCTTCCCGCTCGCCGCCTCCTTATTGCCCCCCGGACCGCCTCGTGAGCTGGCTCCCAGCTTGCTCACGATGAAGCTCAAAATCCCTCCCGATCCCGCAATCGCCACCCTCGCCTTCCCCCAACCGATCGCAGGGTGGTCGGCAATCCACTTGATCGCCTCCGTTCCATACAACGCCAGTCCCACAATGCACAGCCAGATCAGGATGGTCAGCAGCAGATAGGCGCCCGAACGCGCCCACCACTCGCGGTCGTCATCCTCCGTATATTTGCTGGTAAGCCCCACCAGCAAAATCGTGACCACCAGAAATACCACCAGCACCAGCGGCACTCCGCATACCAGCAGCAGATCCAGGTTCAACATCGCCGGCGGCAGATGATGGATCGCCTTGATCCCGGCAAACGTCAACCATCCGCCCAGCAGGCCTGACATCGCCGCCGCTGTCACCGCAAACAGCCGCTGTATCGACGAACTCCGTAGGGACGACTTGCGGGTATGCGAATGCACCGTCCCCTCGAACAACGCCACAGCCGTTCCCGCCGTATGCAGCAGCAGCCCGAAGATGCAGAAGCTCAATACATTGTTATAGCGATACGCCAGCCCGCCACTCATATACCAGTAAACTGTCAGGCAGGCAGCGGCCAGGGTAAGCGGTATCAGCGCCCGGCTCACAAACGCTCGATGCCCGTCCAGCCGCTTGCCAAATGCCGGCAGATTCAGCGTGATAAAGCGTACCGACGCAATCCCCAGCAGCATCGCCGCCCCCGCCAGCGCCAGCAATACCGGCATCATCACCGGACGGTCATGCACCAGCCGCAGCAGCGCCACCGCCACCAGCGGCACCAGCAACGCCACCGCAATCAGCGGTACCAGCAAAAACCAGTTCAGGATCAGGTTTCTCGCCACCGTCGAGATCAGCGTCCAGGTGTCGGCGGAGATGGCCCCCAACTGCGGATCCAGG
>JBDTLH010000055.1:0-13060 GCA_039934875.1 Acidobacteriaceae bacterium
TCATGGCGCTACTGGTTGTTGTTGCTGCAGGGTGCGGACAAAAGCAGTCCCCCGCCTTGGCGCATGATGCTCCACCTGTGGTCGCCCATGCAGAAGCCGTATCCCTCTCCAGGCCTCAACACGAAGCTGAAAGCGCTTCTGCCCGGCCTTCGACGCTAATTCGCTTTACGGATGTGACCGCGCTGGCGGGTATTCATTTTCGGCATAACAGCGGCGCCTTTGGGAAGAAGTATCTGCCCGAAACAATGGGCAGCGGAGTCTGCGTTCTCGATTATGACAATGACGGCTGGCAAGACATCCTGTTTGTGAACTCGATGGATTGGCCCGGCCACAAATCAGGGAAGTCTTTTCCTGCCCTCTATCACAACAACCGGGACGGAACATTCACCGACGTGACTCGCCAGGCCGGGCTTGCAGTCGAGATGTATGGATTGGGATGCGCCGCCGCGGATTATGACAATGACGGCTTCGACGATATTTATATTACCGCTCTCGGGGGTAATCATCTCTTCCGCAATCTGGGGAACGGAAGATTTACCGATGTGACCGCCAAAGCCGGCGTTCGCGACCCCGGCTTCGCGACCGGGGCGGTGTGGTTTGATTACGACAATGACGGCAAGCTGGATCTCTTCGTTTCGCACTATGTGGATTGGTCCATCGCAACCGACCAGTACTGCACGCTCGATGGCAAGAACAAATCGTATTGCACTCCGGAGGCATACAAGGGCCAGAGTGGCAGGCTCTTTCACAACAATGGCAATGGCACGTTTGAGGACGTAACAAAAAAAGCAGGGCTCTACGATGCGACCAGCAAATCACTCGGCATCGCATTGCTGGACTATGACGGTGACGGCTGGATGGACTTGTTCGTCGCCAACGATACGCAGCCTAACAAACTCTATCGCAATAACCACAACGGCACGTTTACCGATGTGGCGTTCGCGGCTGGTGTGGCATTCAGCGATGCGGGGAAGGCGCGCGCGGGCATGGGCGCGGATGCCGCGGATTACGATGGCTCAGGACGGCAGGGCCTGCTCATCGGGAACTTCACCAACGAGAGCATGTCGCTCTATCACAACGATGGCTCCGGATTATTCACCGACAACGCGGTGCCATCGGGCATCGCTTCGGCGTCAGCCCAATCGTTGACTTTCGGCACGTTCTTCTTCGATTACGATCTGGACGGCCGGCCCGATATCTTTGCCGCCAACGGACACGTGGCGGGCGACATAAGCGCTGTGCAGCCTGCCACTCATTATGCGGAGTCGCCGCTGCTCTTCCGCAACAAAGGTAATGGGAAATTTGAGAATGTATCCGAAAAAGTTGGTCCGGCGTTGCGACAGGCGATCGTCGCGCGGGGAGCGGCCTATTTGGACTTTGACGGCGATGGCGATCTGGATCTGGTAATCGCCACCAGCAATGGCCCTGCGAAGCTGCTGCGTAATGACAACGGCAATCAGAACGATATGTTGCGAATCAAAACGATTGGAACAAAGTCGAACCGCGACGGGATAGGCGCAAAAGTCACGGTCAAGACCAACCAAGGACTGCGCGTCTTTCAGATGGTGAAGACCGGGTCGAGCTATCTTTCGCAGAGCGAGTTGCCGTTGACATTCGGGCTGGGCAAGCCGGAGGAAGGGAAGACGGCAAGCTTGCAGATTGTGTGGCCGAGCGGAGTGAAAGAATCAATTTCTAATATCAAGCCGAACCAGTTCATTACTCTGCGGGAAGGCAAAGGCATTGTTTCAGCGAGGCCCATCATGCTCTCGCGGCCTAAGCATTGAGCTTGCGGTAGAAGCCGCAGCTATCCAGCATATTTTCAATCTGCTCGCGCGTCGCTTCGACTTTAGAGGCGGAGCGAAGCAGGTCCCGCGGATCGACTGGATACCAATTACGGCGCGAGCGATTGGAAAGCCCGGCCACGTCAATCGGTGCAATTGCGCGTAGAGCATCTTCGATCAGAGATGCCGATTCCTGCTCAGTGCGCGGGTGGATGGCGCGCTCGAACAGCTTGCGGCTCTCGGGGCCGAACACTTCATGGTCGTGAAGCAGAAAAGACGGAGCCGATTGCGGCTTGTTGAGTCTGCGCGCGGCCTCTGAATAGCTGGCAGCGGCGAAATACAGCAGCGACAAAGCCGTAAATACCGGGAAGTTGTTCATGTTGGCATAGAGGCTTGCGATCAGACCGGAGGTGGCCAGCAATTCATCCCTGGTCCGAGCGGAGTAGCGTTGCAGGTGCGAATGAAAGCGCGGCGAATTCCAATCCCGCGCAATGATCTCGGCCAGCCTGCCGACGCCCAGCAGTGCGAGGGGAAAGCCGGTAGAGAGCAGCGGATCGACGAACCCTGCCGCCGAGGGCAGCATCGCCCACTTCTCTCCGCAAGAAACTTCGCTGAGGAATGAGAGGCGCAGTACATAGGTAAATGGCCGCTCCGCCTTCGCGCTTGCGAATTGCGCTTTCAGATCGGGAAGCAGTTCTAATAAGTTCTCCCACCCCGCCGCTCCCTCCGCTAGTTGCAGGCGCGTTGCGGCGGGACCGGTCGCCGCAACGCCGGCGCTCGTGATGCCATTATTGAAGTGGAGCACCCAGATCCAACCGCCATCAAAAATGTGATGCACCGCCGCATCGTCAACCGGATACGGCGGCTTCTCCGCGTCCGGGTGCGCTTGAATCTCATCCAGACGCTTGACGTGGGAGAAGTGGCTATAAAGAGCCTGCGTAGCAGGGAAATTCGGCAACGCGGCTTCCGGCAGATGCAGCGCGCGATGCAAGAATCCGCGCGGGCCGCTGGCGTCCACTACGAAGCTGGCGCGGAATGTGATCTCCTGTCCATCTTTCGTTCCGGCAAGCGTTACACCATCATTATGGTAAACAAAGCTTTCGAGCTTGACTTCATCAAAGTAGTCCACTCCCAGAGCTTGCGCTTCGCGAAGCAACAGTTCATCAAAATCCGCGCGGTACCAGTGCGTATCCGCGATTTCATCGTGAGGACTGGCAGCCACAAGCAGTTGGTTCACGCGCTGCGCATCAGGCGCATCCGGCTGGCCGAGGTGATGATGATAGAAGGTGAAGCCCCGCTTCAGGCCGCACGCAGTCTGCGGATAGCACCGCTGCCAACTCCCCCACTTCGCAAGCGCCCTGAGCCTTGGCAAGTCATAGCGAATCGCCAGCTCTTCCAGAAGCAGGTTTGATAAGGGAGTCGATGATTCGCCGATAACAACTCGCGGATGCTTGCCGCGTTCGAGCAGCACGACGGAGTGCCCGAGGCGACGCGCGATCATGGCGATGAGCGATCCCGCGAAGCCTGACCCCACGACCGCGATATCGTAAATAGAATTCAACTCCGCACCTCGTCGCAATCGCATTCGACGAGAGGCAAGATGATTTGCTGCAGGTTCATTTCGCGCAGCCGCTCTATTCGGGAGCGATGGCACGCTGCACATTGGTTAGCGAGCGTATCCGCGTTCCAAAGATCGGCGAAGACGCGACCTCGGTTACGGCTGATCCCATATTCAAGCGCAGCTTCCAAAATCTCAATGCGAGGCAATGCGAAGTCGCCCTGCCGCGTCAATGCCTCCATTGCGCCATTGCCCGCGCGCGTGGGGATCAAAGTGGCGGCGGTCGCTCCGCAGTCAAACGCAAAATCCAGTGAACGCTGTGCCCAGGAGAGGGCTTCATCAGCTTTCATAAACGGAGGTTGCACGAGAATGAACACGCGAAGGGCGATTGCATTACTGCGCAGATAATCGGCGGCGCTGGAAAACTGCTCCAGGGTCATGCGCTTGTTCAAGCGCAGCAGGACCTCCGGATGAACGGTCTCAAGCCCCATGGCCACTTCCAGTTGGTTTGACAGCAGATCGCGGAAGCGCAGAGAGCCTCGCTTAATGAGCGCGGGATGGCTTTCCACAATCGTCTGCTCAAACGAAGCCACCTGGTCCGCAATCGCCGGATAATCCTCAATGGGGATTGCATTGCGATCAAAGAAGCTGCCGCCATTGTAGAGTTTGATCTGCCGCGCAGGCGGAAGTTGTCCCAGGGCGTAGCTGATCTGCTTTGGAATCGCACCCGCGGGCACGGTTTCGGTCAAGCTGTTACGCCAGAGATCGCACATCACGCAGCGCCAGGGGCACTCACGATTGGTGAGAAACACCGTGGAGACGGGAACGATCTCTCCGCTTGCCGAGCGTTCCTGTTCGGTGAAGAACGCGTAAGGGCGAGTGGGATCAAGCACTGCGCGTGCGGGGCGGCGGGCGAGAATCCACTCGTCCCTGCCCGCGGCATCAACTGGATAGGATGGCGCCACGGCTGGTCTCACGAATAAAGCGAAAGGAATTGCTTGCGATATTCCGCCTCTTGAAAGGGCAGCTTGCGGCGCATTGCGGCTTCGGGCAAAGCCCCATGCTGAAATCTTCTCTTGGAGAATATCGGCATCTTCAATCCGGTCAGCTTTTCGATTCCGCGAGCGACGATCTCACCCTTGAGGGCATAGAGTTTGCTAATGCTGTAATCCGTCAGTTGAATAAAGGGAACCGCCTCCGCTATGGCGATAACGCGGGGCCGCGTGAACGGACTGAAGCTGCTGAACCCGCAGTAATGCGCCGGAGCGTAGGTGCGCGTGCAGGACCGGCTCAGGCCGCCGCTGTAGGTGAGCGAGTGCTTGATCTTGCCCACGCCCCAGCCCTCCTGATAGAGCATTTGATTATTAATGACGCTGCGAATCGTAAGCTCGGGGTTCTCTTCGATGGGATAATCTTTCAGGTTCTCATCGCCGCCGTCGCCATCGAGCAAATAACGCCAGTCGGGATAGCGTTCGCGGATACCGCGGCATAGGGCAAGCAACATCGTAGCCGACTCTATATCCAGGGGCTTGTAGTCTTCCACGACGCGGATCGTTTCCTGAGGATTGAGTGATGCGGCATCTGCCTCGATTGTTTCGAGAAATAGTCCCAGACCAAGCGCATCGAGGAATTCGCGCGCCTGCCGCACGTCCGGCCCATCGCCCAGATCCAGAACAAATGCTTTCAGCCGGCTTAGACTCATGCCGAGCTTTTGCATGACATGGTAAGTGGTAAGAAACACACTGCCACTGTCGATCCCGCCGGAGAAGCAGACACCGATTGGCTCCTTCGCCGGCACGCGATTCAGCCACTGAGAAATTTCCTCAGCGAGTGCGGCGATATATGCGGCGCCAATCTGCTCGATATTAGACGGCAGAGTACCCGCCTGGGGCGTAAAGAACCGCGTATAAACGGGGTCAGGATCGGGGCAGCCCACCAGTTGAATCTCGACCACGTGATGGGCCGGCGCCATCCTGGTATAGCTGGGATGAAACTGGCCATCCAATCCTTCACACTTCAGCCAGTTGTAAATTACATCGATGCGGCTGGCTACGATCAAGACCGGCCCTGCCTGCTGCTTGGCAAGAAAATACCGCAGCGGCCGGTCGAGCGAGCGCGCCATCTTTACAGTCTTGCCGGATCGGGCGACTAGAGCAAATGATCCCGCGATGTCAGCCATCGCGCTGGCCTGCTTTTCGAGCAACAGCCTTTTCGCTTCTTCAAGCGTTAGATTGTAGATCTGGTTTGCTTCGGGTTCAATCAGATCAACAACGTTTTCAATGTGTGGATGCACTGTGGTCCTTAGCTCTATTTTGAAATTAGTTTACGCTCCTTGTTGTGTTTCTAGACCCTCCCGCAGAAAGGATACAAAGAATGTCCCGCCAGCCTCGGTTCGCAAGTGCCTTACAATCAAATGAATGGTGAGAGTGCCAGCGGAGAGGTTGAGATTCAGCAGCCGATGGCTGGCGGGAATTGTTTTGTTCGGCGTGTACATCTGTGTGCCGTTGCGGGGATGGGCGGCAGAACAGCCGCATGATTCCGTCGCCGCTGCCCGGCTCAATGACGTCGGCGTAGCGCTGATGAACCAGCAGTTCCCTGAGAGAGCTCTCAACAAGTTTGAAGCAGCGCATAAGGCGGACCCGGCTGCCCCGGCCCCCCTGTTGAATAAGGGGATCGCACTGCTTTACTTGCGCAAGCTGCCGGAAGCAGAGGAGACGTTGAAGCAGGCGGCATCGGTTGCTCCCGGCGACACAGGCATTTGGTACACGCTGGGATTGACGTATTTGGCGGCAAGCAATCGAGAGCTCGCGATCGAGAGTTTCAAGCACGCGATCCAGCTCGATCCTGCTGACGCGGACAGCCATTACTACCTGGGGTCGCTCTATCGGGAGCTGAAAGATTACGATAAAGCGATCGCGCAGTTTGAGGATGCTCTACGCCTCAATCCGTTGCATGCCTCGGCGCAGTTTGGGCTTGCCAGCTCGCTGCAGCGCTCAGGGAAGGTGACGGAGGCGCGGGAGCATCTGAAGCGCTTCCAGCAGATCACTCAAACCAAGGTCGGCACGCCCCTGACTGCGACCTACGGGGAACAGGGGCACTATGCCGTCGCGCAGGAGATGCGCGCTCCGGAGGCCCCGGTTGGAGCGATGATTCCGGTCACGTTTGTGGCCGCAACTGGCGCGGGTGGCCCATCATCCTCAAATCCAGGAGCAGGGAGCCGGGCGGGCGGTGGCGTCTGCATTCTTGATATCGAAGGCGATGGCAAAAAAGATATTGTGGTCATGGGTGACGGCGACTCCGCCGTCCGCGTATATAAATCTCTTCCCAACGGTGTTGAAGAGATTCCCGCGAAGCAGACCGGACTCACAGCTAGCGGCCACGCAATCGCGTGTGCGGTGGGTGATTACGACAACGATGGGCGTCCCGATTTGGCGGTCGCTCTGAGCGACCGAATCATTCTCTTCCACAATTTGGGGGGCGGGAAATTTGCGGATACGACCAAGGCTGTTGGAATTGCGCCCATGAACAACCCGGCTGGATTGACATTTGTGGATTTTGATCACGATGGCGATTTGGACCTCTTTGTGGCTGGCGCAGCGCTTCATTCCGGGGCGGGGCCCAACGTACTCTGGCGCAATAACGGCAATTCAACTTTCACCGAATGGAGCGCCCCAACCGGGCTTGCGGGGAGCGGAAGCACGACGGGGGTCACACTCTCCGACGTAAACAACGATCGGGCGGTTGATCTGATTGTTACCGGTGACGGAAATTCGCCGACCATTTACGAAAACACCCGGGAGGGCCCTTTCAAGGCGTTGCCGCTTTATGCGGACGCGAGTCTCAGTCCCACTCGCGGTGTCTTGGCGTTCGATTTCAATAAAGATGGTTGGATGGACGTTGCGGTCACTCATGCCGGCGCCCCGGGCGTCAGCCTCTGGCGCAACGTTAAGGGCAGCCATTTTGAGCGGGTGCCGTTGCCCATCACAGACGTCAAAGCAGCGTGGGGTCTTACCGCAATTGACATCGACAACGACGGCTGGATCGATCTCGCGGCCATCGTGGAAACTGCCAGTGGGCCTGAGCTGCGCATCTGGCGCAATCGCGGGCCGCAGGGATTTGAAGACGTAAGCGACGCTGTCGGCGTGAGTGCTCTCAAGCTCCACAATCCACGATCGGTTATCGCCGCCGATGTAAACGGAGACGGCGCAGCCGACCTAATTGTCACGCAGTCCGATGCTCCTCCAATCGTGCTGCGTAACGTCGGCGGAAATCGCAATCACTCTCTGCGCCTGATGCTGACCGGCTTGGCCGACAATAAATCAGCGATTGGCACAAAGGTGGAAGTGTTCTCGAACGGCCACGTGCAAAAATTCGAAGTGGCTGGCGGCTCTGGGTATCTGAGCCAGGGCTCCACCGAAATCATCGCTGGTCTGGGCCAAGCCGACCGGGCTGATGTTGTGCGCATGTTGTGGCCAACCGGCGTTCCACAAGACGAGCTCGATGTTTTGGCGAACAAGCCCGCGGCGGTTACCGAGCTTGATCGCCGGGGGAGCTCGTGCCCGACTTTATTTGCCTGGGACGGGAGCAAGTATCAATTTATCTCTGACGTAATCGGCGCCGCCGTGATCGGCCATTGGGTCTCTCCTACGGCAACCAACCAGGCAGACCCTGATGAATGGATCAAGGTTGACGGTGCGCAGCTCAAGTCGCGTAATGGATACTTCAGCTTGCGATTCGGAGAGCCGATGGAGGAGATCAATTTCGTTGATCAAGTGCGCCTGGTCGCCGTTGACCATCCGGAAGGAACTGAAGTGTATCCGGATGAGCGGTTCCTCAGCGAGCCGCCGTTTGCGTCTGGAGCCGCCGTATTGGCTTCTCCGGCGGCGCATCCGCCTGCAGGCGCGTGGGACGATCACGGCCATGATGTGCTTCCTCTACTCGCCGCGCGCGATCACAAGTATGTGCGCGATTTCACGAACTTAAGTTATGCCGGATACGCCAACCTGCACGCGCTTACGCTCGATTTAGGCCCGTGGTCGCCGCGGAATCCTCTTCGTCTTTTCATGGCCGGATTCATCGAATACTTCAGCGCCAGTTCGATGTATTCCGCCTGGCAAACAGGCATGCAGCCCATTGCACCCTATGTCGAAGCGCAGATGCCAAACGGAAGCTGGAAGCGCATCATCGACGACATGGGTTTCCCCGCCGGCCTTCTGCGGACCATCGTGGTCGATCTCAGCGGCAAGTTGCCGCCGGGCGCGCGTCGCATCCGCATCAAAACAAATCTGCAAATTTATTGGGACCAGATAAGAGTCGATAATGCTCCGGAGGGCGCCGGCCGAAAAAACGTGAGGCAAACCGAGTTGCCGTTGGCTGGCGCGCATCTCGCTTTTCGCGGATATCCGCAACAGCTTGATGGGGAAACGCCCGGCGATCTCACCTATCGTTATGACCGCATCAGCGCGACCGGCCCGTTCCACTGGCAGCGCGGAAGCTATACCAAGTACGGCGACGTGGGCCCCCTTCTTGAGAGTGTGGACAACCAGTACGTCATCTTTGGCAGCGGGGAAGAGATTGACGCAGAGTTTGCGGATGCGCCGCTGCCGCCCTTGCCTGCCCATTGGAAACGCGACTACTTCTTCTATGCCAACGGCTTCGTCAAGGACATGGATTTTTATGAAGCGTTGCCCTTCACCGTTGCGCAAATGCCCTTTCACCAGATGAGCACCTATCCCTATCCGCAGGATGAACATTATCCTGAAGGTCCCCAATCTCTGAATTATCAATTGGATTGGAATGACCGCTTCGAATCCGGCGAGCGCGCCCAACGCTACCAGTTCCGCTACATGCCGGCTGCCGCGCAACCAACCGCGCCACAAATCAAATAGTTTGATGGCCTCACCCAGCAATCTCCGCGGATTCGCGCTCACCTCCTTCTTCAACGACGTCGCCTCCGAGATGGCGTATTGGATACTGCCCGCCTTCGTGGTTGCTGTGGGTGGAGGCCCAGCCCAACTCGGCATCATCGAAGGCATTGCCGAGGCAATGGCTGCGTTCACCAAGCTTGCGTCCGGATATCTGACCGACCGGCTGCGCCGTCGCAAGCCGCTGGTTCTCGGCGGCTACTTTGTCGCCAATGCCGTCAAGCCGCTGCTCGCTATCTCGACCGCCTGGTGGCACGTGCTGCTCATTCGCTTCGCCGACCGCACCTCGAAAGGGCTGCGCGGATCGGCGCGCGATGTCATGCTCGCCGACTCCGTCGCAGCCAACAAGCTTGGTTCGGCTTACGGATTTGTGCAGGCCGCCGACTCCGCGGGCGCGATCCTCGGGCCACTTCTCGCCTGGCTGCTGCTGCGCCAGGCCCACTGGGACGTGCGCTCCGTCTTCTGGGCCGCCGCCATCCCCGGCGCGCTTTGCGTGTGGGCCTTCACTTTTCTGGTCAAGGAGCCGCGCAAGGACCCAAGACACGGACCGCACATTACAGCATCCGCGTCGATTAAACTTCCTTTGCCGCGCTCCTTCTGGATCGTTTTGTTGCCCGTCCTGATCTTCTCCATCGGCAACTCCAGTGATATGTTTCTCATCTTGCGCGCCAAAGATGTAGGCATCGCGGTTGCCTTCGCCCCCTTGTTGGGACTGGTATTCAACGTTACCTACACCGCGCTCTCCTGGCCTGCGGGGGCGTTGAGCGATAAATTCTCCCGCCACACTATCGCCGCCCTGGGATACTTCATCTATGCCGCCGCATACGCCACCTTCGCCTTCGCTCCCAATCGTCTGGCGCACGCCAAGCTCGCCCTCTGGCTCGCAATGGCGCTCTATGGCTTCTATTACGCCCTGACTGAGCCGGTGTTGAAAGCGTTGATTGTATCGAGTGTCGGCAGAGAGGTGCGCGGACGCGCCATCGGCATCTTCAGCTTCGTTATCAGTATTTGTCTGCTCACTTCCAGCGCGGCCACGGGGTTTCTGTGGAAGCGCTTCGGCGCACAACTTCCGCTTGGCATCTCCGCCGCCTGCGCGCTCACCGCCGCGATCATGCTGCTCGTGATTGGGATAAATGCGAAGCCCCGGCAATCAGACTGATCGCCAGAGCCCCGCGCAGACAGCTTATGCGGCTTTTTCATTCCTTCGGACGCCTGCCTGACGGATTGCTCCTGGGCTTGCCGCCATATACTCCTACCGGAGTCGAATCCGCGGGAGACGTTGCCTCGGTGTAAGCTTGCTTGCTCGAAAGGAGACACATCCATGCGAGGCGATCCGGCAGCGATTCAGCTCATCGCTCCCACGCGAACGCGTCGAAATTCCGCTCCACGCTAAACCCCAGCATGAGGTAAAGGTCCACAGCCGAGCGGTTCTCTGCCGTTACCGTCAGCGTCAGCTTCTTGCCTTTACTGAAGGCAACCTGCGCGGCGCACATCTCGATCATCGTGCGCCCGAGCCCCTGCCTGCGATATTCTGGCAGCAGACACACTTGAGTGATGTGGGCGACATCCGCTCTCACCCGCGAGCACAGTAGCAATCCCACCATCTGCTCCGGGTTTCGACTATCGATCGCCACCAGAGAAGCGCCCGCATCGAAGCTCCCGCATCCGGGGAAGCGCACGATATTGTTCAGAAAGCGCAACGATCCTGATGTGGTGCGGTATTGGTCATTGATGATCGAATCCACATGTCCCGCATAAGATCGCGTGATCAGCAACGCCGCAGCCTGAAAATCGCTCTCTTGCCAGCGGCGCATCTTCACCGCCGCGGCTTTGAGCGGTGTGGCTTTGCGCGAGTTTCCTCGGCTCGCCAAATTGCTGGTCTCAATACTCAAAAACAGCCTCACATACCGGGCAAAACCCTCCTCGATAAAGGGAGCGGCAATCACTTCACTGGGTTGCAGCAGCAACTGCGACTCCACGCGCGTGATCCCCGGGGTCTGTTGCAACGTCTCGATCACATGTTCAAGCAGCCTTCGTTGCAGCTCAAGGCGACCGCCCGCCGCGCGCGCCACCGGAGCGGCATAGCAGTCGCCGATGATTGCTTTATTGCCCTCGTATACGAAAAAGGAGTAGGCGGTCACGCGCCCCTCTTCCATGACCGCATAACCGGGCAGGATGCGCGAGTCCGCATAACGCAGGATCATCTCTGCCGATCCGGAGTAGTCCCACATGAGCTCCGCATCCCACTCCCGCGCCTCCGCCTCCAGCAACGGACGCAAATCATGCGCCGCGAAATGCCGCAGGTCAAGCACGTTCAGCGGGCCCAGCATGTTCTCGACTTGGCGCGAATGCAGTGCCACAAGCAGGTGAGTTTATGCTGCTCTTGCGCACTCTGCAAGCGGACAGGAACCAAAAGCAGCAAAGCTCAATGCATGCTTCCCAGCTCTCGCATCATGTCGGTCCACAATTCCAAGGTCATATCTTCTCGCTCTGGATTCCCCAAATTAGGCCGCAACTCACGCTCATAGCGTTGTTTCAGCGTTGCGACTGTGATATGCCCGGTTCCAGCAAGATATTTCACATCATCACGATCGAGCTGAAGATTCCGCTCGATTTTGGTCAGAGCTAAATCATGCGCCTCCAACGCAAGCAGCCGCAAGTGTTAGAATGTTCCCGCATACATCTCCGTCAATCGCTGTTCATAATCTTCTGGCGGGACCACGACCGGCACAAACTGCAAATAAACTCCCCATCTCTTGTGCAGCGCCGAACCGAATTGTCCAGCCTCAAGCAACACACGCCTACCGTTACGTGGCACAATCGCGAGCACATCGATGTCCGAGGTTGCGCGCGCCAGGCCGTATTGGTGGGTAACTACGAATCCGCCCAGGCAATCGAGCCGGATGGTAGAATCCACAGTTTTGTCGAGAGCAGTTAGAAAGGATAACCACGGCTCCGGCGGTAAGTTAGGCCGCATGGCGCAAGCTCTCCGCTGTCAAATCGCTAATCATCCGCCATCGCACAGCCTCTGGAGAGCGCCGGTCTGCTACCCATGTGCGCTCAGCCTCGGTCAACGAGTCATAGCAAAACGCCTCCTCGCGCTGCAGACGCGAGCGCTCCAGGTTGTGCTCCACCGCTTTGAGCTTGCCCGCCGCGAGAAAATCCGCTCCTCTTTCCGCCACTGCGGTAGCTAAAGCCAGCACAAATCCAAGGCGGTTCTGCAGGTCGTTTACCTTTGCCTCATGCACCGCCCACTTCCAATCCATTTCCGCGTAAGCGAGCGCCAGCCAAGGCAGTCCTTCCGCGACCCGCGTCTCCAGATTGGGCTGTATGAGCGCCCCCAGTAAAACCTCCACCGGATTCGATCGCTCGCCGCCCCGAAGGTGCGCGAATCCCGGATATCCGAGCTTGCCCAGCGCGCGCGCCAATGCGCCATTTGCCTCTGGCATGGCAAGCCAGCGCGCCGGATCGCGAGGCGCGAGCAGCATCGGAGGTACAGCCAATGTCTTTACCGCTCTTAGCGCCAGTTCCTGAGAAAAGGGGCGCACCCCCCTTTCAAGCTGCGACAAATATCCCTGCGAGACCAGAAGCTTTTCAGCTAACTCCGCTTGCGTCCAGCCCCTCGCCGTCCTCAACGATTTCAGATCGTTGCCGCTCATCGGTCGATATTACTATATTGCTATAAAAATTGCATGCGAGGAATGGGTTGCGTTAGAAAGGCTATTCATTCAGCAAGAAATCACATGCCAAAATTCCAGCGCCCAAACCAGCTCCTATCCGCCCCCGCGCTCCTCGAT
>JBDTLH010000056.1:0-17296 GCA_039934875.1 Acidobacteriaceae bacterium
GGAGATCTTCGGCAAGGAGCCGCATAAGGGAGTGAATCCGGATGAAGTCGTCGCGATTGGCGCGGCGGTGCAGGCGGGCGTGCTCTCGGGCGATGTGAAAGACCTGCTGCTGCTCGATGTGACTCCGCTGACGTTGTCGATTGAGACGATGGGCGGAGTGGCGACGGGGATGATCCAGCGCAACACCACCATTCCGACCAAGAAGTCGGAGAAGTTCTCGACGGCCGCGGACAACCAGAGCTCGGTCGAGATCCACATCATGCAGGGCGAGCGGCAGATGGCAAACGGCAACCGCACACTGGGCAAGTTCCATTTGGATGGGATTCCGCCGGCCCCCCGCGGCGTGCCGCAGATTGAAGTGACGTTCGATATCGACGCGAACGGCATCCTCAACGTGCACGCGAAGGACCTGGGCACCGGCAAGGACCAGAAGATCACCATCACCTCCTCTTCGGGATTGTCGAAGGATGAGGTGGAGAAGATGGCGAAGGACGCCGAAGCCCACGCCGGGGAAGATAAAGAGCGTCGCGACCAGATCGAGGCCAAGAACCAGCTCGATTCGATGGTCTATAACATCGAGAAGATGTTGAAGGAATCGGGCGATAAGATCTCGGGCAGCGAGAAGTCCGATGTCGAGTCGGCGGTGACGGATGCGAAGAAGGTGCTCGAAACCGGATCGACCAGCGAGCTGAACGAGGCGCGCGAGAAGCTGACGGCAGCTTCGCACAAGCTGGCGGAGGCGATGTATAAGGCATCGTCGGCGGCGGGCGCGGCTTCGGGAGTGGATACGCCGGGGGCCGGCGCTGCTCAACAAGAGCCCGAGGCCGGGACCAAGCCGGATGAGGGCGTGATCGATGCGGAGTATGTGGATGTGGAGCCGAAGAAGTAAAGGGTAGTTGGAAAAAGAGGCGGGACACTCTTTGTCCCGCCTTTGTTCAAAGCGGTTCGGTTGACGAGGCTTCGGAGATTGAGTTTGCGGTCGCACGATGACATGGGTTGAGTAGAAAGACCAGAGGAGAGGATATGAGCCGTCCATTTAGTGCGGAGTTTGATTTGCTGCCGAGCAAGAAATATTTCGTTCGGTTGCGCAGCCAAGACGAAGACCAAGGTAAAGACGTGCAGGTTTTTGAGGGGGAGATCGATGAGAAGGCGGTACGGAAATTGTGCGCCGCTGCCGAGGTCGATGCCGCGGAGGTGGATGAGATGCTGGGCGATGCCGCCGAAGGCGTAGTCGCTGATCTGGAATTCCCCGAAGGCAATGCCACGCTGACCAAGCTGGGCTTGAAAGACGTGAGCGAACGCTTCCAGGCCTATCGCGTGGAGGTGGTGGAGGGCGCGGCGGCGTTACAGAAGAAGCTGGTGCAGGATGATATGGATGGCTATGATCCGCTGTTTATTACCCAGTCAGACGCTTCCTATACGGTGACTTCGATCTTCATGGCGGATGAACTTGACGACTTTGACGATCTGGAAGATTTGGACGATTTGGAGTTGCTGGATGAAGATGAAGATGAGGACGAAGAAGACGGGTCAGGCGCGTTGGAGCAGTAGGGATAACGGCGTTGCACAAAGAGCGCGGGCGGGCCCTCCACGCGACCACCGACGAGCCGCCGGTGCCACGAAAGGAGTGAACATGAAGGCGACGTTTGGTGCAGGATGTTTTTGGGGAGTAGAGCAGCAGTTTCGCGCGATTGCCGGCGTGACGGATGCGGTAGTGGGATACGAGGGCGGGAAGCTGGAGAAGCCGACGTATCAGGACGTGTGCTCGGATGCGACCGGACATGCGGAGGTAGTGGAGTTGGATTTCGATCCCGAGCAGGTGAGCTATGACCAACTGCTGGATGCGTTTTTCGGGCTGCATAATCCCACGCAGATGAACCGGCAGGGGCCGGACGTTGGAACACAGTACCGGTCGGCGATCTTCGTGCATGACGACTCGCAGAAAGAGGCGGCGGCAAAGGCGATCGAGCGGGCGCAGGAGAAGTTTGCGCGTCCTATTGTGACCAGGATCGAACCGGCAGGAACTTTCTGGCGAGCAGAGGATTATCACCAGCAATATCTGGCGAAGCGAGGATTGAGCAGTTGCCACGTATAAGGGATTTGCAATTGAGTAATTTGTAATCGGGTAAAGCACGAGCCAGGGAAATGAAGAAAGTAGAAAGTTGATGAAGCAATTCTTAATAGTTAAGGTAGATAAGAACCGGACCGATCAGGTGGCGGAGTGGGTTCCTCTGCCGGGATTGTTTACGCAACAGGCGGCGGAGCAGTTGATTGAAAACGCGATGATGAACAATCCAGAGACGATGTTGTTGATGCAAGAGGTGGGGGCGGCGTAAGGGCGTTGTCGAATTTGCGAATTGTCGAATCGGAAAATTTGAATTCGACAATTTGACAATCCAACAATTCGACAATCAAAGGACTATGGCAGTAACAGACAAGAAGGACTACTACCAAATACTGGGCGTGAAGAAAGACGCGTCGGCGGAGGAGATCCGCAAGGCGTTTCGCAAACTTGCGCGCAAGTACCATCCGGATGTAAATCCCGGCGATAAGCAGGCGGAGGCGAAGTTCAAGGAGCTCTCCGAGGCGAATGATGTATTGAGCGAACCCAAGAAGCGCAAGGTGTATGACCAGCTTGGCTTTTATTCCGACAACATCGATCCCGCACAGGCGGAGGCGTATGCGCGGGCGAGCGCGGGTGGATACGGTCCGGGGCGTGCATCATCCCAAGGGCAGGGCTTCGATGAGGATGCTTTTCGCCGTGCAGCCGCGCAACAGGGCGGAGGGGTCCCCTTCGATTTCAATTTCGATTTTTCGGATTTTGCGGGAGGCAAGCAGCAATCGCGGAGCGCGGGGACTGCGGGCAGCGGCGGCTTCCGCGATATATTCTCCAATATCTTCAGCGGCAGCGGACGGGGCAAACCGCAGCAAGGACCGGAACCGGGGACTGATCTTGAGTACGCACTGACGGTTGGCTTCTGGGAGGCGATTCGCGGGACGACGAAGCGGCTGACGGTGCAGCGGCAGGAGATGTGTCCGGTATGCCACGGCACCGGCGAGGGCGTGGCGCAGAAGGAGCAGGTTTGTCCGGAGTGCCACGGCACCGGAGAGGTCGAGCAGCAGGGCGGACGGATGAAGTTCAAGTTGCAGTGTCCGCGATGCGGGGGGACGGGGGTGCTGGGATCGCAGTGCCCGCATTGCCACGGCGCGGGCGTGGTGACCCGCTCGGAGAACATCGAGTTTCGCATCAAGGCGGGGACGCGCGACGGCCAGCGGATACGGCTTCCCGGTAAAGGCAATGCGGGGCAGCATGGCGGTCCGGCGGGCGACCTCTATATCGTGGTGAAAATTGAACCGCACCCGGTTTTTCAACGCGAGGGCGATGACATTCAGGTCACGGTGCCGGTAAGCGTAAGCGAATCCGCGCTGGGCGCGAAGATCGATGTGCCGACGATTGATGGACGCGCGCAGTTGAAGGTGCCTCCGGGGACGCAGAGCGGGCAGAAGTTGCGTTTACGGGAAAAAGGAGTAACCTCAGCATCGAATGCGGCAAAGCGCGGCGACCAGATCGTCAATATTAAAGTAGTGGTGCCGCAATTGAATGATGAGAGATCGCGCGAGATCATGCGCGAATTTTCAGCCTTGCATCCCGAGGATGTGAGGGCGGAGTTGTTCAAGGAAGTATAGGAGGTTTACAGTTCACAATTTGTGGTGCACAGTGGTTATAAATAGACTATGGCAGCTTTGCGGGCCGGGGGCAAAGAGCTGTGAAATTGTTAACCTTCAACCGTGAACCATGAGGAGAAAATCGATGCGGAAGTTTTCGATGTATCTACTAGCGATGGCAATGGCGACGGGAATGGCGTTCGCGCAGACCGCCCCGGCGCAGAATAGTGATGCGAAGAAGGTGGAGCAGAAGCCGGCTGGCCCGCCTCCGACTCCGGTGGGCAGTATGGTCGAGCCCTCGAAGCTTTATGAGCGGGCGGTCGGCCAGGTGGAGAAGGAGTTTGTGTCGCTGGCCGAGGCGATGCCGGCGGACAAATACGACTTCGCTCCGACCACCGGCGAATTCAAGGGTGTGCGCACCTTCGGCGAGCAGGTGAAGCATGTCGCACAAGCCAATATGGCTTTTTACGGGGCGGTGCTGGGCCAGAAGGCCAGCGAAGAAGAGATGAAAGCGAGCGAAGCGCTGAAGGGCAAGGACCAGATCGTCGCCATGTTGAAAAAGAGCTTTGAGATGGGACATCAGGCGGCGGCGACAGTGAATGCACAGAACGCATTTCAGACGGTGCAGAGTCCGTTCGGCCCCGGTGGAGTGTCGCGCGCGGGCATGATGATGACGGCGGTGGCGCACGCCTTCGATCATTACGGACAGATGGTGGAATACGGACGCATGAATGGGATCGTGCCTCCGGCGAGTCAGCGGTAAGAGCTACCAGTCGCCAGCTACCAATTAAATCAATTGGCGTCTGGCGACTGGCGGCCAGTGACTACTATGCCGACCAAACGAAAATCCAAAGGCGCATACATGATCTCGGCGGTGGCTGAGATGTATGGCATCCATCCGCAGACGCTGCGGCTCTATGAGCGGGAGGGGCTGCTTAAGCCGTCACGCACGGAAGGGAACACGCGCCTTTACACCGAAGAAGATTTGCAGCGCCTGGAATTTATTCTGACCCTAGCGCGCGACCTGGGAGTGAATATCTCCGGCATCTCGATCATCCTGGAGATGCGCGCACGCATGGAAGAGATGAACAGTCAGATGTCGTTCATGATGAAAGATTTCGTCGCCTACGTGCAGCAGGAATTGGTACGGCGGCAAGGAACAAGTGAGTCCAGTGCGGCGATTGTGCCGTTTCGCAGTAAGTAGTCAAGTAAGTACTCAGGGTCAGGGCAGGGCTCCAATAGACCCGCAGAACCGAATTTCAGCCGAGGAGAGATTCTCAACCCGGCCGAATTATGACTACCGACTGCCGACTGCTCTTACGATTTCCCTAAGTGCTCATCATGCTCCGGCACATCTTTGCCGTTTATCGACATTATCGGTTTGCGATGGTTGTCCATGTCACCACTCGCGAAGATGGCGGTAGTGTCGGGCGGAAGATGGGCGGCGATATCGTGTTCAATCAGACCCAGGGACGAGATATCTTCCTGCGGACAGCGTGGCGTCGGATAGCGCATGAGCACCTCTACAAAAAGGTTAGATGCCCACATACAGAGTCACAGGTTAAAAATCGAAGGCGACTAGAATCTAACCCATGTTGCCGTTTCAGCTCGTCTATAGCTCCGGATACGTTTTGCCCCTGGGCTCCCATGTCTTTCCCGGGGAGAAGTTTCGCCTCGTCCACGATCGTTTGGTGGAAACCGGAGTGGCTAGGGAAAGTGACTTTGTCGAACCTCAGCCCGCCAGCAATGATGACGTGCGGCTGGTGCATACACCCGAGTATGTGGACAAACTCATTCACGGCACGCTCAGCCCATTCGAGCAGTTGCAGCTTGAGATCCCGTGGACGGACGAGGTGCGCCGGGCGTTCTGGCTGATGGCGGGAGGCAGCATCTATGCGGCACAGCGGGCGTTGCGGGATGGCGTCTCGATCAGTCTGGGCGGCGGCTTTCATCACGCTCATGCGGACCACGGCGAGGGTTTTTGCGCGATCAATGATGTGGCGATTGCAATTCGGCGGGCGCAAAAGGACGGCGTGATTGAGCGCGCCATGGTGGTGGATTGCGACGTCCACCAGGGCAACGGCACGGCAGCGATATTTCCGCCGCAGCGCCGTGCGATGGCCTCCCTGCCCAGCGCGCAGCGGCATGGCGCGGCCGAAGATGAAATGGATGTGTTCACCATCTCATTGCACCAGGAGAGCAATTATCCCGCGCTAAAGCCGCAGAGTTCAATTGACGTGGACCTGCGCGACGGGGTGGAGGATACGGAGTATCTGGGCTGGCTGGAGCAGGCGATGAGTTCGGGTCTGCGCGCATTCCAACCCGACCTGCTCTGCTATGTAGCCGGCGCTGATCCTTACGGCAATGACCAGTTGGGCGGACTGAATTTAACCATGCAAGGATTGCAGCAGCGGGACGCGCTGGTGTTTCGCATTGCCCGGTCAAAGGGGATCCCGGTGATGGTCACCTACGCTGGCGGATATGCGCGCGATGTTAGAGACACGGTGGCGATCCACTGCAATACCGTAGTGGCGGCGAGTGAAGTCTTCGCGCATCATGGCGCGAGCAGTTGTTGATCCTTTGCGCTTAGGCTCCGCAACACGCAATACGCGCCGCCCAGCGCAATGGCATTTTCGATGAGGGCGACCGGAAGATCGGGAACTTTTGCGATCTTGCTGTGGGTGATGCGCTTGCGAAGCTGATACCCGGCGCAGGCGCCGATTACCGCGCCCAAGGCGCCAACGACGCATCCGCCAAAGGCGCGACGCCGTTTCGCTGAGGAGAGCGCCGCGCCGCACAAGCTGCCAGAGAGGATGCGCGCAGTCAGCGGTCCGGGTGCAGTGCGGGCAGGCGTGTGCGGAAGCTTATCCGCGATTATCTCTCCGGCGGCAAGCAATGCGAATATGTTTGCCGATTTCCTGGAGGCGAGAAACCTCAGGGGAGATCCCTCGAAACCAAATGTGCCTCGAGAATGACTGGCCGCATGACTGATTATCGCGGGCGCGGTGAAGGTGCGCAGCCCTGAAACAAAGCCGATTGCAAATTCCGCTCGCATACTGTTCCTCGCTGAATGAGATGCGGATTACCTACTCAGGAGTGCAGCACCATCCAGGCGAGCATGCAGGATGCGACGGCTCCAAAGATCGCGACCACCCTGACGAACAAAACGTAAGCGGGACGCGCCAGCAAGCGCTGGCGAGGGCTGGGCTTCATCCGCGCCGCGACGGTGCGAATATGCGAGGCACGCACGGCCACGAAGAGGCAGCCTGCGGCGTAGAGCAGAAACAGCGCGGCGGTCCAGTGGGGAAGATGGTCCAGCATGTGAGTGAGTGTCTGGCTCCTAGCTTCTGGCTGCTGTCTACTGATGCAGATGAGCTTCTCAGCAGCCAGCAGCTACCAGCCAGCAGCTACCAGCACTAGCTTATAGCTTAAACAATTCCCGCAGCCGCTTGGTCTGTGCCCGGCTCACCGGGACCTCGGTTTGTTTCTTGTCGTCCATGCGCAACTGAAAGCTGGACTTAAACCAGGGAACGACTTCGCGGATGCGGTTGATGTTGACCACGAATCCGCGGTGGGCGCGCCAGAAGAGATTAGGATTCAACATATCCAGCAGCTCTTCGAGGGTGCGCACGTTGGACTCGCCTTCCATCTGGTTGGTGAAGACGGTGATGACGCCATCCTGAATCGAGGCGAAGCAAATGTCCTTCTGGTCCACCAGGAACATGCGTCCTCCAGAGCGGAGCAGGACCTTGGTAGGCGGATGGATGGGGCGCGGCTGCGGCGGTTGTATATGTTGCGATTCGAGCATCCGCAACAGCGATTCCAGCTTGGATAGATTGCTCGCCGCCTCCGGCGAAGCGGTTGCGGCTCCCTGTTGCGGAGCGGCCTTCACCTCCAGTTGCAGCTTCGCCTTCTCAATCGCCTGCGCGATGCGCTTCTTGTCATAGGGCTTGAGAACGTAATCCAGGGCGTTGACGTCAAATGCTTTGACAGCATATTCGTCGAAGGCGGTCGCGAAGACGATGAGCGGCATGGGCGACTTGGACGCCATCAGTTTCTTGATCGCGCCAAAGCCGTCGAGTCCCGGCATCTGCACGTCGAGGAAGAGCAGGTCGGGAGCATGTTCTTTGACGAGGTGGACGGCCTCGATGCCGTTACGTCCCTGAGCGACGACGGTAACGTCTCCAGTGGACTTTAGCAGAAAATCGAGTTCTTCGCGGGCGAGTTGTTCGTCGTCCGCGATGATGGCGGTCAGCATGTGAGGTGATTGTAAATGGTTGCAAGCGGCAGCAGGATGATTCAGCGTTCGAGATCCGGAGCCGGTACCCAGAAGCGGTGTTGCTGCCCGAAATGCACGGTAGCGGAATAAGCCTCGCTCGAAGCAGCAATACTACGAAACAAAGCCGGAATATTCCGGATGCTCGCTCCATCAAGAATATCGTGTACACGCCGGGCTGTCGCATTGTCATGCTGGCGATGGATATCGGCAAGGAAGATATAGAGACCGAGTTAGAATGTTCGCCTCGCGCTTTGTGGACAAATCCAATCCTTTTTGCTCACAAACGATTACGAGGTGCAGATTTGGTACGAGGCAAACTGGGCATGCGCTTTTTTCGGCATGTCCGACGGTATCGGTACGACCTTCAAAGTCGCCCAGCGTCTCACCAGAACAGTCGTGAATATTTCACGCCTCCATTCCGGATTTCAGCGATATAGGAAAGATTGGGGACATCATGGAGCGAGGATAGTTCCAGGTGGTTCTGCGAGATCGTGTCACGGGAAACATCGTCGCGCAACTCAAGCCCGGCAACTTCGACACTGGAATCAACACCTTGCAAGTACGCTCGTCTTGCCCTGGTACGGTTCAATTCTTACCAGTGCAGGAACGCCCGCGCGCGTTGCAAGAGGTAAATCGAGTTTCTGAGCTGTATTCGCAGACGATAAGGCGGTGAGTAATCCGCAGGTCCCATTCAAGGGCAAGATCTAATTCGTTAGCCGAAGCCCGCAGCCACAAGCCAATCACTAGTAGCTGGCGACCGGAAGCCGCCTTACGCCGCGGCCGCTCCAAATCGTACGCTCACCACCTTCGACACTCCCGGCTCCTGCATAGTGACGCCGTACATCACCGGTGCCGCTCCCATCGTCCGCTTGCTGTGCGTGATGACGACGAATTGCGTTTGCGAACTCATCTCGCGGATCAGCTCAACGAAGCGCCCGACGTTGGTTTCATCAAGCGGCGCGTCCACCTCATCCAGAATGCAGAAGGGGCTCGGCGCATGTTGGAAGATGCCCACCAGAAGCGCCAGCGCGGTCAGCGCCTTCTCGCCTCCCGAGAGCAGCAACACATTTTGCAGCTTCTTGCCCGGAGGCGATGCGATGATGTCGATGCCGCTCTCTGACACATTCTCCGGATCCGTAAGCCGCAGGAACCCCTGACCGCCGCCGAACAACTTTCGGAAGGTGACCTCAAAGTTTGCATTGATCTTGTGGAACGCCTCTTCAAACTTCACCCGCGAGATCTCATCGATTTCCTTGATCGACGCCATCGTGTTCTCAATCGATTCTGTCAGGTCTCTGCGCTGCGCCTCCAGGAATCCATGGCGCTGTGTAGTCTCGTTATATTCTTCGAGCGCCATCATGTTGACTGGGCCCATGGATTCCAGACGGCCCCGCATCTCGCGCTGTGCCGTCTCCTGGTTGCTCAACGCGTCGCCTTCGAGCAGAGGGCCCATCAGCGCCCCGTCCCTGCTCAACTGCTCAACTGTCACGCTCAATTCGTTGAGGCATGACTCCGCCGCATAAGCCGAATCCGATTGCAGCTTCGCCATTCGCGCCGAGAGTTCGCCCCTCTGGTCGCGTATCGTATCCAGCTCCGCGCGCGCAGCCTTCAATTCCACCTCGATCTCTCCCAGCAACGCGCGAAGCTGTGCTGATTCTTTGCTCAGCACCGACGCGCGCTCCTCTCCCAAGGCACGCTCCTCCCCCAACCTCGTGAGCTCCGCTGCCAAGCGCTCGTTCTCATGGAGCCGCTGCTCCCGCTCGGCCACCGCGCCCGTCATCTGCGCCTGCAACGACTCCACTCGCTTGGCTACCTCGCCCAGCAGCGATTCGATGCGAGAGAGCGAGCCTGCCGCCGAGCGCCGCCGCTCTTCGAGCGTCGCCACTCGCGAATTCACCTCGGACGCGATTTGCGCCGCCGCATCGCGCGTGGCCTTGAGCCCGGAGATCGCAGCCTGCGTCGATTCGATCTCCTGCTGCAACTGCTGCCGCTGCGCTTCGGATTGCATCGCCTCTTCGCGCCGCGCCGCAATCCATTCCTGCTTCTGCTCCCGTCCTTTGATTGCGCGATCGGCATCGATGCGCAAGCTGGCCAGCCGCTGCTCGCCCCGTGCGATCTCCTGCTCCATTTGTTTGAGCGCGTGGCCTGAGGTCATCACCAGCCGCTCCGCCTCACGCTTCTCCTCCTGCAAGCTGTCGAGCAGGTGCGTCAGCTCGGTGATCTGCTTTGCCAGCGTCATCACCTTCGCCTCTTGCTGCCGCAGCGCCGACTCTAACTCACCGCAACGCTTCTGCACCACGCGCAGCTCCCGCTTCAGCGCCAGCGGCCCCTCGCCGGCCTTCTTCCCGCCGGTCACTGTCACGTTATGGAAGGTCTCCCCATTGGGGGCGAGGAAATATGCATTGGGATTGTCCAGCGCCAGTTCTCGCGCCACATCGGCGTTGGGAGTAATGTATCCGTCGCGCAGCTTGGGCAGGACCACTTCGAGCGACCGCCCAAAGCCATCCAGCACCTGAATGGCACGGGTCAACGGCACCACCCGCTCCGGCTGCGGCTTCTGCCGTTGTTCATCCACCACAAACGGAAAGCGGGCCTGCGAGTCGTTGGGATGCACCAGAAAAGTCGCCCGCCCATCCACGCCCGCATTGAGCAGGCGCATGCCTTCATTGGCCGCGTCCCACGACTTCACCACCACGAAATTAAGCTCGTCGCGCAAGAAGTCATCGACCACGGATTCATATTGCTCATCTACTTCGAGGAAATCCGCGAGCACTCCCGCCGGAGTCGCTCCGCCTTGCAGCGCTCCCGACTTCAACAACCGCTTTACCGATTCGGTGGAGTATCCGTGCTCCCGCACCACCGATTCGAGCGAGCTGCGTTTGCCGCTGGCGGTGGCAAACTCCGCACGTAGCGTGTCTACATCGCGCTTCGCCACAAATTCATCCCGCTTCTTGGCTTCGAGCGCAATGCGGACCTCTGTGGCGCGGCCATCCAGGTTTTTGAGCCTGTCGCTGGCCGATTCGAACTCCATATGGAGCTGCCCGCGCCGTCCGCCGAATGATTCGATATCGTTAAACGCGCCGGCAATGTCCCGCTCCAGGCGTTCGCGGTCGCGGTCAAAGGCCCCTGCCTGCTCCTCAGCCTGAGCGATTTGACTTTGCATCCGCCCCGAATTGTTCATAATGGTGAACATCTCGGAGCGACGTGATTCCATCTGGCGCTCCGTTTCGGAAAGATCACGGTTTGCCTCGATCGCCGCCTGCTGCCTGACTGCAGCCTCGGTCTTGGCCGCCCTCAGATCGGCGGCCGCGGATTCCAGCACTGCGGCGTTGCTGGCACGCTCCTCGGCCAGCGACTGGAGCTGGGCCGTGGCGCGGTCGAGTTCTTCGGTAGCGCCGGCGCCGCGGCGTTCGAGCTCCGTCGCGCGCTCGTCATTATTCTTCATGCGCGAGGCAGAGCGGTCGATCTCGATGCTCAGTTCATTGACGCGGTGGGCGCTGCTTTTGGCATCCGCCTCGAGCTCGTATCCCCGTTGCACGCCGGTCTCATGCCTCAGGTCCATTGTGCTAACCCCCTCCGAGCGCGTACTAACTTCTTTGTTTGCCGCAGTGAGGCTCGCTTCAACCGTGACCAGCTCCGCGGAAAGCTGTGCGAACTTGCTGGCCAGTACGATCCGCAGTTTGCCCCGCAGCTCTTCGCGTAACCGCCCGTACCGTTCAGCCTTCGATGCCTGCCTTTGCAGGGAGCGCATCTGACGCGCTACCTCGTCGAAGATGTCATTCACGCGGGCGAGGTTTTGCCGCGCCTGCTCCAGCCGCAGTTCCGCTAACCGCTTCTTTGTCTTGAACTTAGTGACTCCCGCCGCCTCCTCCAGAATGGCGCGGCGATCGTGCGGCTTGCTCGACAGTATCTGCCCGATGCGCCCCTGCTCTATGATCGCGTAGGATTCAGGACCGAGGCCGGTGCCCATGAAGATGTCTTGAATATCGCGTAAACGGCACAATTTTCCGTTGAGGAGGTATTCGCTTTCGCCGCTGCGGAAGATGCGGCGGGTGACGACGATTTCTCCGGCGCGGAACTGTTTGCGGTTGAATTTGCGGCGGCGGATCTTGAGCACCACGGCCGCTGCTTGGGTTGTAAGTGCTTGATTCGATGTGGTTTGACGGGCATCATCCTGGGCATCATTTGGATCGCCATCCGCGTCGGCTGCTTCTTCGTCGTGGGCGATTTGCGCGGCGGCAAGCTCTTCGGGAGTGGCGTCTTCGGGGTCAAGGACAACCCCGGGTTGGGCGTTAAGTATTGCGTTTTCAGTGGCTTGGGAGGAGCACTCGCGGAGGGCGGCTTCGTCCCAATCATCGCTGTCGAAGCCGTTTTGGATTTCGATTTCGGGGTCTTCGTTTACCTCTGGATCATCGTAAGCTGTTGGATCGATGAGGGTTAGGGAGACCTCGGCCATGCCGGTGGATTTGCGCTCGCGGGTGCCGGCGAAGATCACGTCCTGCATGTTAATGCCGCGCAGAGTCTTCGCCGATTGTTCGCCCAGCACCCACGCTATAGCATCAGAAACATTGGACTTACCGCAACCGTTGGGGCCGACGATGGCGGCGATTCCGTCGCCCGGGAAGTGCATTTCGGTGCGGTCGCAGAAGGATTTAAAGCCGAGAATCTGGAGTTTTTTGAGTTTGAGCATGTGGTCACTCCTGCTGATTAAGGGGAAGATTATCGGGCGGGAGAGGGCAGGTCAACCACTACTACGCAATATCTTGTGGATAAGGCGTACGCAACACATCATGTAGTATTTAACGCGCGATTTCCGCTCTTGGACTATAGCTGCCAGTGAATCAGGGAGGTCGCGGAAGATCGAGAGAGCCTAGGGAAGAGCTTAGCAGATGCGATACTAGTTGCGGCCACCGGGAGTGCCTTGAGAGATACTATTTGCACCGAAGATGGTGCGGTTCGAGCGATAAAAACCCACGAAAAATGAGTAAAAATGTGGATGTTTTGTGACATTTTTTGAGTGTTTTCACAGGTTCTGGAAGACGTTTCATGCAACCAGTTGATTGCATGATAAACATCGGGGGAGTTTCCGTTGCTAGTTATATAAAAATCACCGATTCCCACCCTTCCGCTGCGTTGCGCTCAGGGTGAGATTGGGAGACCCAGATTTTCGATAGGAGAGAAAGTCTAGATTCAGGGTTCCAACCGCTTCGGCGTGCCCGCGCCCCCGAGCATTCAGATTGGAACGGTCGCGCTGCCGCGCGATGGTCGGCGAGGGCGCCGACCCTCCGTGCCGCAATCAGGGTTTTCGCGTGGGACGAATGAGGAGTTCGCTGATGAAGGATTGGGGGGCTTGGGTGACCAGGGTGACGACGGCGTGGGCGATGTCAGAGGGTTGCAGCATGCGGCTGGTGTCGGCGTCTTTAGAGTTCGCCCGGCGCATGTCGAGGATGAGGTTGGTGGCCGTCGAGCCGGGGCAGACGGTGGAGACGCGGATGTTGTACTCGCGCAATTCTTCGGCGGCGCTGACGCTTAGTCCGTTGAGGCCCCACTTGCTGGCGGCGTAGGCTGCGCCGTTCTTGACTGGGTTTTTGGCGGCGAGGGAGGCGATGTTGACGATGTCTCCGCCGCCGTTCGCGATCATGAGCGGGGCCATGGTTTTGATCCCGAGATAGACGCCCTTGAGGTTGGTATCGATAGTGCGGGTCCAGTCTTCGAGCGAGGTCTCGTGGAGGGGCTTGCCGAAGACGCCGTCGCCGGCGTTGTTGATGAGGATGTCGAGCTTGCCGTGATGGCGTTGCTTGATGCCAGCGGCGAGCGCCTCCCAGTCTTGGGGGCGAGTGACATCGCAGGTGGCGTTTTCGGCGGAGAGGCCCTGGGATTTGAGTTCGTCGGCGAGTTGATGCAATTTGGCGGTGTCGCGGGCGCAGAGGATGACGTGCGCGCCGAGCTGGGCGAGAGAGTGGGCGATGGCGCGTCCGATGCCGCGGCTGGCGCCGGTGACGATGGCGAGTTTGCCTTGCAACTGGGACATGGGTCTATGTTAGCGCGGATGGGGCATTCATCAAGGATGGCCACGGCGAGCACGGAAAAGAAATTTTTAACCGCAAAGGACGCGGAGACGCGAAGGGGAAGGGAAAATGGAGTCAGCACAATCCGACGGTGATAATGTAATTAAGAGTCGAAGGATAGAGTGGAAGAGAAGCAGGCGGCAATTACGATGAGCGGATTTCAAATGGCACTGTTGCCGCCTTCTTTACCACTTCGATTCTCTGTTGCCGAGCCTCAGGGCGCGGTCTTCACCAAGCCTTGGGTAGTCGAATTGCTGCTTGATCTAGCGGGATTCAGCTCAGATAGAAATCTGGTGGATGCGGTTGCGGTGGAACCTTCCGCTGGTCATGGCGCATTCTTTAGCGCGATGGTCGAACGCCTACTGGAATCCTGCGAGAGGATGGGACGGCCGGTGGAGGATTGCCGCAATTCTCTCATTGCTTACGAGTTGGACGAGGAGAGCGCTGATCGCGTGCGGACGCTGGCAATCGGCTTACTCATGGCGCACCGAATACCGCATGGTTTGGCCAAACAGCTAAGTGAATCATGGGTACGCCTTGGCGATTACCTGCTTGAATCTTCAGAGATCGAAGTTGATTTTGTGCTCGGCAACCCGCCGTATGTGAGGTTGGAGGAGATACCGGAAGAGATTGCCTTGCACTACCGCAATATTTATCCCACGATGCGGGGCAGAGCTGATCTTTACGTGGCGTTTTTTGAGGCGGGGCTCCGGCAACTGAAGCAAGGTGCGACATGCGCGTTTATATGTGCGGATCGTTGGATGAGGAACCAGTACGGAGCCGCGCTGAGAGCACTTGTGACCTCTTGCTATGCGGTTGATTTTGTCATCGAAATGCATAACGCAAATGCTTTCGACGATGATGTGGATGCCTACCCTGCTATCACAGTGGTCCGGAAAAAGGTGCAAGGGGCGGGAGTGGTAGCAAGCGCTGGTCCGGAGGCGGCAAACAGTCCACCACAAACGCTTTCCGCAACATTGAAATCGGTGGCACGCGGCGAGCCGCTGGCTTTGCCTCATGGACTACGCACGGCGGTGGTTGAGAAGTGGTTCCGGGGCGCGGAGCCGTGGCCGTGCCATTCTCCTGAACAATTAGCGTTGCTTAGAAAGCTAGAAGAACACTTTCCTCCGATTGAAGCCTACGCAAGTGTCGGAATTGGCGTGGCGACCGGTAATGACGCTGTCTTCATCACTAACAATCAGGAGTTGATTGAGCCCTCCCGCCTGCTGAAACTTGCTATTTCCAAGGACATTCATGAGGGATGTCTTCAATGGTCGGGGAGCTATCTGGTTGACCCCTGGGACGATCATGGTTTAGTAGTTCTTGACGATTACCCGCGATTGCGCGATTACCTCGAAGCGCACAAGGTGGTTCTAAAACGAAGGCATACCGCGGCCAATAATAGGCGAGGATGGTACAAGACCATCGACCGTGTAAATCATGCGCTTACGGGAAAGCCGAAGCTGTACATTGCCGATATCAAGAACACGCTCGACCCAATACTTGATCGGGGCGAGACGTATCCACATCACAATTTATATTTCATTCAGTCGGACCATTGGAATCTGGAGGTACTTGGAGGACTGCTCCTATCTGCCATAGGACAATTTTTCATTGAGTCCTATGGAGTTCGCATGCGCGGCGGCTGTCTGCGTTTCCAAGCTCAATATTTACGGCGAATCCGGGTACCTGATCCGAGCACATTATCCAAGGCGCAGACCGAAGGCCTAATCAACGCATTCCGTGAGCGTGATCGGAAGGCCGCCACACAGATTGCTGTTGAGCTCTACGGAATAGAGAAAGAAGTCATGGAGACGGCACTTGGATATTGAGCAAAGGTTGCAAGCAGCCGTGCAAAGCTATTGGAACGCTCGTTCCAAAAACAAGGAAAAGCAGGTCGAGTCCGGAAAAATTGATGCCGGCACGCGCGGTGAGGTGACAGGCGGAACTCAGATGGGAGCGCTTGAAGTTCTGGTTGCCGATATCCTGTGCGACGCAGGATCGAGGAGTGTCGATGTTCGGACGAGGACGGCGTTGGAGCTTCCTGGCTACTACCGGGCCACCAAGAAGTGGGACCTGATCGTCATCTCCGAAGGGCAACTGGTGCTGGCGATGGAATTCAAATCTCAGGCCGGAAAATCAATCGGTAACAATGTGAACAATCGCTCCGAAGAGGCAGTAGGAAGCGCAAAAGACATTTGGACCGCCTTTCGGGAGAGTCGCTTTGGGAATTCGCCCGCGCCGTTTCTCGGGTATTTCTTTTTGCTCGAAGACCGCGACAATGTTAAAAGGCCGGTTGCAAATAAAGAGCCTTATTTTCCTGTTGATCCCGCATTTCGAGGCGAAGTGCATCCCAAGCGAAAAAAAGATGTGGCCCGTTATATGGGCGTTTCATATAGCAAGAGATACGAACTGCTTTGCCGCAGGCTGGTTCTAGAGAGGTTGTACAACTCAGCTTGTTTCATGCTGGCCACGAACTCATCACACACCAAAATTACGCATCCAGCGGATGATTTGACGTTTCAGAGATTCGCAGCGGCACTACGAGGACACGCGGTAACGTATTTGGGTAGCCTGAAGAAGTAAGAGAATGACCTGTATGCGCAGTGCGGGTTTTTGCCGCAGCCGCGCGACTTTGCCCAGGGTTGTGGTTTGCGCGTGCTGGGGAGAAAACGCGAGGTCCTTCGTTTCCCAACTCAACACGCGATGCGCGGGACCCCGGCGCGCTCCTAATGACAAGTCGCTAATGGGCAAGGCGGGGATACAATGAACGCCATTCATCAGAACGGCAAAAAGGAGATCGTATTTCATGTGGGTAGGTGATTGGCGGGGAAGAGGGAAGCGGGTGTCTGGTTCGGCGGCGCTTTTCATTTTGCTTATGGGGACAGGAATGTTTACGTCCAAAGTGCAGGGGCAGGAGCGTTCGCAGGCGCGTTCGATGGTGATTACGCGGTATGGGATTGTGGCGGCGGAGAGTCCGTTGGCGGCGCAGGCGGGGGCGAGGGTGCTGGAGCGCGGGGGGAGCGCGGCGGATGCGGCGGTGGCGGCGAATGCGGTGATGGGCGTGGTGGCTCCGATGATGAACGGTATTGGGGGAGACCTGTTTGCCATTGTTTATGAGGCCGACAACGGAGGAACGCCCCGAGGAAAGAGCGGAGGAAAGAGCGGAGGGAAGAGCGGAGGAGAGAACGGAGGAGAGCTCGGAGGAGGGAAGAGCGGAGGAGAGAACGGAGGAGAGCTCGGAGGAGGGAAGAGCGGAGGAAAGAGCGGAGGAGATGCCGGA
>JBDTLH010000057.1:0-3212 GCA_039934875.1 Acidobacteriaceae bacterium
TGGTCACCGGATTCGACCTCCTGGATAAAGCAAGTTTCGCCCTCTTTGCGCGTCCCTTTCATCCGCTGGAAACTATTTCCCTCATCGGTTCCTTTTTGCTGCTCGCGGCGGCTTTTCTCAGCCTCTCCGTCCCCATGGCCCGGACCGCGCTGATCGGCGCCGCGCTGCTGTGGGCCTATTACGCGCCTGCGTTGATCTCCGGCATTCGCAACATCGCCGTCCACGGCAGCAACTATCCGCTGGCGATGTATGCCCCGCCCCTGCTTTTAGCCATCGCCACCGTCTATGCGGCCCTGAATGCAGGCAAGCAATCGTCGCAGAGGACACCCTACAGCGAAGCAGCCACGTTCCTCTTCTTCGTTGCCTTCCTCGTAGGCTCTTCGCTCGCCTACTTCATTGCCGCCGGCACTTCCGCGGAGGTGAGTTTCTTCGTCCCCATCAAAACTCTCACCGTGATCATGGAAAAAATGCCCGGGCCCATGACAGCCGCTGATCCCAAGCAACGCTCGCTTCTCTATGTCGGTAATTCGGGCAAAGACGAGGAGTGCATCGCCACCTTCAACTCTTCCCAGCAACTGGCGGAATATATCGACTCCTTCGGCTCCGCCGTGCCGGTCACGGTGGCGCTCCTGGGCGATCCGCCCTCCAACGCCACAATCCTGAAGGTAGGTGACTGGCCCGCAAGAAAATTAGGCCCCCAGGAGCGCATCTTCGCGACTAAATTGAACCCGAAAATCAGCGGCAGGCAGAGCAACTGCTTCGCCGAGTAGCGATTATTTCTCCACCAGCATCGCGCCCTTCTTCGGCCTCCGGTTGGCTTGCAGAATGCGCTTGCGCAGCCGCAACGACTTCGGAGTGACCTCCACCAATTCATCCGCCGCGATAAATTCGATCGCCTGCTCTAAATTCAAATTGCGAAACGGGACCAGCCGCACTGCTTCATCCGACGAGCTGGCGCGCATATTGGTCAGCTTCTTCTCGCGCACCACATTCACATCCAGATCGTTGTCGCGCGCGTTCTCTCCGACAATCATCCCCTCGAAAACTTCCGTTCCGGGCCCCACAAACAGCTCTCCGCGCTCCTGCAGGTTGTAAAGCGAATAAGGAGTCGTGGTGCCCGTGCGATCAGAGACCAGCGCCCCCGTCAGGCGCTGCGGAATCTCCCCCTGAAACGGAACATATCCGTCGAACAGCGAGTTCATCACAATCGTTCCCCGCGTGTCCGTGAGCAGCTCGCTGCGCAGCCCGATCAGCCCCCGGCTGGGGACGCGAAACTCCAGCCGCACCCGCCCAAAGCCGTGGTTGTGCATGCGCGTCATCTCGCCCTTGCGCGGCCCCAGCTTCTCGATCACCACCCCGATGTAATTCTCCGGGACGTCAATGATGAGTTGCTCCACCGGCTCCATCTGTTTGCCGTTTACGTATTTCGTAACGATCTCCGGGCGTCCCACCATCAACTCGAAACCTTCGCGCCGCATCATCTCAATCAGGATTGCAAGCTGCAATTCGCCGCGTCCCATCACCTTGAAGGTGTCGGCGGAATCGGTGTCCTCGACTCGCATCGACACATTCGTCAGCAGCTCTTTCGCCAACCGGTCGCGCAGGTTGCGCGAGGTCACATACTGCCCTTCGCGTCCGCACAGCGGAGAATTATTCACGCTGAACTGAATGGCAATCGTCGGCTCATCGATCACAATCGGGGGCAGCGGATCGGGGTTCTCGAGCGACGTGATGGTCTCTCCAATGGTGATCCCCTCCACTCCCGCAACCGCGACGATATCGCCCAGCTCAGTCTTCTGAATATCAATGCGCTTCAGCCCGTTGAAGCTGAAGAGTTTCGTGATCCGCACCTTCTCGAGCGATCCATCGCGCTTGGAGATGGTAACGTCTTCCCCGTTGTGCAGTGTGCCATTGAAGACGCGCGCAATCGCCAGCCGTCCCAGATAATCGCTGTAATCGAGGTTCGCCACCAAAATTTGCAGCGATGCATTTTCATCGCCGGTGGGCGCAGGCACCGTCTCCACAATTGCCTCAAACAGCGGACGCAGGTTCTCGCCCGGGAGCGCCAGGTCCGTGGTCGCCGTGCCTATCTTCGCGTTGGTATATAGGACGGGGAAATTGAGCTGGTCCTCGCGCGCGTCCAGATCGATGAACAGGTCATAAATCTCATTGAGCACCTCCTGCACCCGCGCATCCGAACGATCTATCTTATTGATCACCACGATCGCGGTCAGGTCCGCCTCCAGCGCCTTCGATAGAACATAGCGCGTCTGCGGCAGCGGGCCTTCGCTGGCGTCCACCAGCAACATCACGCCGTCCACCATCTTGAGCGCGCGCTCCACCTCGCCCCCGAAATCCGCGTGCCCCGGAGTGTCCACGATGTTGATCTTCATGTCGCCGAAGTGCACGGCGGTGTTTTTGGCGAGAATGGTGATGCCCCGCTCCCGCTCCAGATCGTTCGAATCCATCACCCGCTCGGCGTGGGCCTCGTTGGCGCGAAAGATGCCGCTCTGCACCAGCATGGCGTCCACCAGTGTGGTCTTGCCGTGGTCCACGTGCGCGATGATGGCGATATTACGAATCTTGCTCAAATGAAAAACCCTTCAAAACCAATGGAATCGCGGCCAGAGACATCAAAATGGGAGGTATGGCGCGTGTCTTTAGTTTAACAGAGTTGCCACGCCTAATCTGGCCGTTCGCCAGAAGCTAGCAGCCAGCAGCAGCAGCGCCTACAGCTCCTCCACCCGCCGCTGCATCTCCCGCGTGCTCGCCTCCGCATCGGCGTCACCCTCGAAGCGCAGCGGCTCCCCGATGTGGACCGTAATTGCGTTCGCCGCCGCATAATGCTTCCCCGCCTGCTTCAACCCAAACAAGCCATCGATGCGCATCGGCACCACCGGCAGATTCATGCGCGCGGCCAGCAGCCCGATCCCGCTGCGAAACGGACTCATCTCCCCGCTGGTCGTCCGCTTGCCCTCGGGAAACACAACTACCGAGTAGCCCCGGTCCGCCGCAAGCCCCAGATTATCGAAGCTGCGGCGAAAATCGGATTGCTGCGGCAGCGGCTGCACATTGAACAACGCTACCACCAACGCATACTGCAGCTTCTCGAACACGCGCCGCCACCAGGGTAGCGCCGCCGCGGGATACCGCATCCCGCGCAACAACTCCCCGCTCATCGCCACTGCCAGCCGCGTCCGCAATCTTGCCGG
>JBDTLH010000058.1:0-3890 GCA_039934875.1 Acidobacteriaceae bacterium
ATACGCGCCCGCGACCGATGCATATCCATGCGCTGTTGCAAAGTTGCCGGCATCCGCGCCGAATTTAAGCTCCGGAGTGCGCGTCGCCCCCGCCGCCGAAAACAATTGCACGGTGCTGGTCATCGCGTCCGTGCCATAGAGCGCACTCTCCGGTCCCCGCGTGAACTCGACCCGGTCCACCTGCTGCATCTGGACCACGCCCAGATCGAAGGTACCGCCCGGATCATCCACCGGCACGCCGTCAATGATGAATTTGTTATAGCGCGAATCTCCCCCGCGCACAAACAGCGAGGCCTGGCCACCGCGCTGTCCCGCGGTGCTCACAATCGCGCCCGGCAGAAACCGGATCGCATCGCTCAGCGCAACCGGCTGCATGTTGGTCAACTGCTGCGCATCGAGCGTCGCCGTCTGCGTGCCCGTCTGATCGGCAACCAGCGGAATCCCCGCCGCCGTTACCACCACCGTCTCCGGCGCGGCGACGATCTTCAATTGGATTTCGGTGGTTCCACTGGCGTCGGCATCCTGCATCGCCGGAGCAAATCCCGGCGCAACCACTTGAACTCGCACCGCTGAAAACAATAGCCCACGCAGCTCCGCGGATCCTTCAGCAGAGGTTTGAGTTTCGGCAATGGGCTTTTCATCGGTTCCCGAGACATAAATAACCACTCGCGCACCGGCAACAGGACGGCGATCCGGATCGACCACCTTGATCTTCAAATCAGAAGCCAGAAGCGGCAGTGAACAGCAGATTAAGAATGCACAGAGGGCGATCTTTAGAAAACCGATCTTCCGCATGAGCAATCCTCCTTTCAGGCGAAGAAGATTGCAATCTCGGGATAGCGCCGGTCTCCTGGCTTGCGAAGCGTCCCACCTCCTTCCCATGCCCTTGGGCACAGTGGACTTGCGGCGGAACTCTTGTACTCGCTCACAGTTGCGCGACAGCGCGGGATTCTCACCCGCTTCCCGTTCACGCCATCCCTTGGATTGTCTCGCTCACAAATTGCTGTGAACTGAACCAAACTATCCCCAAGAGATGGCCCCTGTCAAACAGCTTCGTTTGCGCGCCTTTCCTCCTCGAATGCGGAAAGGGCGCCGAGAAATTCGGCAGCCCTGCTCAAGTTGTACCCCGCCAAGCTCCTCATAATTCCCCGCAGCCTCGGCGATCCATCCATACGACCTTCGAACTTCTTCGATATCCAAATCGCCAGCGGGATACACGCCAATCCGAAACCCACCGTACTCCACACCCACACAGCCTCATAAATATCAACTCCGAACACCGCCTTGAAGATCACAATCGTAAAAGGCACCCAGGCCACCAGCCCGGCCAGAACTCCCCACTGAATGCTCCGGATGCGTAACACGCGTAACGCCTCAATTTCTTTTTGGATAATGGTGATCGGCCGCTCGTAATCAATCTGCCGCGCCGCGACGATCTCCCGTATCAGAATGACCATCATCACAATGGAGTACAAACCTGCGGCAATTGCGGAAACAGCAAATCGCGCCGTCCAAACGTGCGCATAGATAAAGTTCCCCAGCGCAACGATGATTGCCATCCACACCACCGATTCCAGTCCCAGATACACGGCCAGGCGCTGCAATGCGGAGCGTGTCCGGTTCAGTTTCGCCGCGCTCAGAACTTCCCGGTTAAGACGTATATTCACGTCCAGCTTTTGGTCGAGTTCTGCCCATTTTTCTCTCAGTTCATCCAGTTCCATCATGCTTCTCTCCTCCCTATGTCTTTGCGGTTTGTCTTCCCGCCAATTCCTGTTGCATCGTCTTTTTCAATCTGCTTATCTTGGTGGCAACATTGGTTTCGCTGATGCCCAGCACCTCCGCGATCTCCTGATAGCTGTTCCCATCCGAATAAAGCAGCACCAGCGCCTTCTTCAACGGATCAAGCTCTTCAATGAATTGGTAAAGCAGCCGTATCTCCTCTGCCTGGCCTGCGGTTTCATCAGTGACCGTCAGTAGTCGCTCCTGGTCGGAGATCACATGCCGCGCCCTCGTGCTCTCCCGCCGATAAAAAGAGATCGCGACATTAAGCGCGATGCGATACATCCACGTGGAAAATTGGCAGCGCCCATCGAAAGCACCGAACGAACGCCAAAGCTGGATAACGATCTCCTGCCCCAGATCGCCCCGATCGTCGCGGCTCCTGCAATAGAGATTGCAGATCTTGTAGAGAATTTTCTTGTGCTCCTCTATCAGGACTTGAAACTTCTGCTGGAGTTCTGGCGTGGTCATCCGCTTCCTTTGGGACAGCTTATTTAGAATTTATAAGCTGCGGCGTTTGCGCTTCATACTGTTATTCGCACCAGCCGCGTAAAAATCACAGCGGTTGCCCTTTTCGGCGCAAATTGGCAGGGAAGATGTTACTGGATCAGTTTTACCTTCGCGGTAGGTCAGAATATTCCGACGAGTGTCATCCCAAGAGCGCAGATGCGACCAAATATCAGGGACACTTGTCTTAGAAGACCGGCTCTATTATTGCATCGGCTCATCCGAAAGCATGGCGAGGTAGCAAGCATCACATCTATCGTGAATTCCTGAGGCGCAGACAAACACGAAGCTAAAGCGAATCCATATTTCATAAGTTCGTACGTACAGATGTGGAGACAGATTGAACCCATATTAAAATGTGTCAATAAAAGCGGCCAAGTGATGCAATAACAGAGACTTGTCGAGTCCCGAAGCGGCTCCAGGCGATGTAGACTCGTTGTCCAAACTCAATCACCCACTCGCGAAATCACGTGGCATGGCGGGGTGCTCCAATTGTTAGCTATGTCCATTCTGCTTCCACCCGCAGGCTGTCCGATCACAGGACGCGGTTTAGGCTGGCGAGGCTATTCGCCCTCTGCGGCCTGCTGGAAGAAATCAAACCGCAAGCATCGCATCTTCCATCTGGCGCAAGCTCTCCCCATAGTTCGCTCTCGCCACCCCGCGCTCAGTAATGATCGCCGTCACATATTTCGCAGGAGTCACATCGAACGCCGGATTCTCAACCAGAACACCCGTCGGAGCAATTTGCCTGCCTGCCATATGAGTCACCTCGGTTGCCGAGCGCTGTTCGATTTCGATGTCGTCGCCGGAGGCGGTGCGCATGTCCACTGTGGACCACGGCGCGGCGACATAAAAGGGAAGTCCATGCTCCTTCGCCAACACTGCGACGGAGTAGGTGCCGATCTTGTTCGCCACATCGCCATTCGCGGCGATGCGGTCCGCGCCCACGATCACCGCCTGTATCTTGCCCTGACGCATGATCGCGCCGGCCATGTTGTCGCTGATCACGGTGGTAGCAATGCCATCGTGCATCAACTCCCAGGCGGTCAGCCGCGAACCCTGCAAAAATGGTCGCGTCTCATCCGCATACACATGGAGGTTCTTGCCCAGCTTCACTGCCGAGCGAATTACGCCCAGCGCCGTGCCGTATCCGCAGGTCGCGAGCGCGCCGGCATTGCAGTGGGTCAATACGCCGCCGTTCTCGGGAAGCAAGTGCGCGCCGTTATCGCCCATGATCTCGCAGGCGCGGATGTCTTCGGCGTGCATCGCGATGGCCTCGCGCACCAGCCGGGCTTTGAGCTGGTCTAGCGATAACGCGGCGCTCTCCTCGAAAACCCGCAGCATGCGCTCGGCCGCCCAGAACAAATTTACTGCGGTCGGACGCGTCGCCGTAATCACGCGCGACACATTCTCCAACGCCGCCCGCAATTCGCCGACCGTAGAAGCCCTGGCATCGCGAACGCCTAATGCTATCCCCATCGCCGCCGCCACACCGATCGCCGGAGCGCCGCGCACGATCATGGTTTTGATCGCCGCCGCCACCGCTTCATAGTCGCGGCACAACACATATACTTCCTCCGTCGGAAGCCGGGTCTGGTCGATAA
>JBDTLH010000059.1:0-10891 GCA_039934875.1 Acidobacteriaceae bacterium
AAGCGTCTTCCATGATGTGAAGGTTTTCGTCCCTGGTGCCAAAGAGAGCTTCCAGATTCGGCGTGATCTCGAGGTTCGTCCTGGTTCTCATTGAGTGGTTCGTCGTCCTCCGGACGGAGTGGTTGGAATAGGAAACAGTGTTTGAAGTGGACTGTAACTGGCGAGTTGAGGGATGCAGGCAGCGCCAATGGCGGAGGGACCCACCAGCATGACGCCACATCGTTTTTGCTTAACTCCGGCAAGCCGAAGCACTCTCATTGCGCGTAGAGTAGCCTGACTCCCCTCGCGAGTCAATGAAGTTCTTATCAATTCACGACTATTCCTGGGTGCGTACCTCAAACCATCAAATTCCAGTAAGCTGCATTCTGTTAGCGAGGGGGACGCCTTCGTGGTGGGTTCCGTGTTGCGCAATCTACAGATTAGATGCCGCACCTTCGCCTTAAGTGGCGTGGAATTCGGGTGTCGTGTCTCAGTTGAATATGTCGAGGGCAACCAGGCAGTCCGGGAACAAAGCTATCTGCGCTCGTCCGACGGGTGCGCTAATCAAAGCATCCTGCGATAAACAACAAATCCGGAGCGCTCCGCCATCCGGTCGTAGAGTTGCATAGCGGCCCGGTTCGTCTCATGAGTGTGCCAGTACACGCGAGGCGATCCGGCGAGCCCGGCCTGCTCATAGACTCGGCTGATCAGGGCTCTCCCCACGCCGTTTCCGCGCGCCGTCTCAGCGGTGAACAAATCCTGCAAGTAGCAGATCGGCCCGATCGCCGTGGTGCTGCGGTGAAAGAGGTAGTGTGCAAGGCCGAGCAGTTGGCCGTCACGCTCCGCAATCAGACCATGTATCGGCTCATAAGCATCGAAGAAGCGTGCCCAGGTCATGCGGGTGATCTCAGAGGCAAGAGCGGTCGTGCCCGATCGGCCGTAGAACGCGTTGTAACCTTCCCACAAGGGCAACCATTGATCGTAATCCTGCCGGGTTACAGGACGGATGGAGATGTCACGAACATTTCTCACCTTCCTGCACCTGCGAAGCATAGCTTCACTCTGGCGCGAAACCGGCCGGGATGATTTTGTTGTTCCATTAAAGCACGAGTATACTGTGGCGACCATCTACAGGTGCTCGTCGTGTGTTGACCTGAGAGGCGCAATCCGATAGCATAAAGGCTCAAGTTCCAAATCCCTCGGCTTACCAGTTTTGGTTTCTGTGCAAGGCTTCTCGTGTGTGCTAAGGCCGAGGGACAAATACCCGAAAAGGAAGCAGAACCGTAGCAATGGCAAATCACGTATCCGCGCTCAAACGCGTCCGTCAAACCGAGAAGAAAACGTTGCGTAACCGCATGAACACCTCGCGTCTGCGCTCCGCTCTGCGCGAACTGCGCACCGCCAGCGCCTCCGGCGACACCTCCAAAGCGCTCGCGGCATACAGCAAGACCACCTCGGTCATCGATAAAGCAGTCAAGCAGGGCGTCCTGCACAACAACACAGGGTCCCGCTACAAAAGCCGCCTCTCTGCCCGGGTTAAGGCGATCGAGAAGAAATAAGATTGCAGGATTTATAGAAGTGAAGCCGTCCCGCGTGGACGGCTTTTCTCCTTTAGCGTCAAGAGAGCTTCCAATTAGCGTTGCTGCTTCTCGGCATAGCGGTCAGAGTCATCGCCATCCAGGTTGAGCCGCCGCCGCATCAGCAACGCGACCCCCAGCAGGCCTGTCCCCAATAAAGCAATGGTTCCCGGTTCGGGGACGGGCAGCACCGCTGCCGTCTCGGCCTCTCCCTTGCCGGGTGCAAAGACGATGTACTCCTGCGGTCCGGCATAAGGATTGTTAGGGTCGCCGAAGGGCGTCAGAAGCAAATAATCGCCAGTATCCACCTGCCCCAGATTGCCGCTCCACTGGGATTGCGCCAGATAGCTGCTTGCCTGCTGATCATAACCCGCCACGCCCTCTACGGCCTGTGGCTGGAACAGCGCCCACAGTGCAAAATTGATGTCGGAGGCGTCTCCCGGATGGCTGCCGAACTGCATCATCAGCCACGCTGCCTGATCATATTTCTCGCGCCCCGCTTCCGCCCCCCCATACTTCGTCTGGCCGAGCGACGCGAAGGTGTTGATCGTGCCGCCCCACGATTCCCCGATATACGTTTCATTGAGATAGCTGTCGCACGCGACTGCAACAGTGCCCGCCAATGTTCCCGCCCCTGCGCCTGACACGTTCAGATAATAAGGATAGACGTACACGGAATGCGAGGGATCGGTCGCTCCGCCTACTCCGGTCAACGTGAATTGCACCGGATCGGCCAAGCCACACACCACCGCGATGCCGACCAACAATACCATGGGAAGGGATCTCTTCGCGAGGCCCAGCAAGCGGGAAGGTTCGAAAACTTTCATGCTTGGCTTGTCGGCACGCGCGAATTGTTCGTGAGGTTACCGCGGTGTACTCGAAAGTTTCTGGGACAGCCCTAGATTCCGATCCATGGATTCAGCAACTCTATGCCGAGGCGAGCGAAATCCTTGGTGTTGCGCGTCACCAACGTGCACTTCATCGCGTTGGCAGTAGCGGCAAAAAAGGCGTCCATGGCGGAAAGGGGCGTGCCTGCCTTCGTGCTCAGCGCCATCATTCTGCCCCAGGCGTTTGCGATCTCCGCATTCACCTCCACCAGTCGCCCGGCGAATCTCTGGGGCAGTTCTTCTTCCAGCCAGCTTTGCAGATGGGAGCGCCGTCTGCCTCCCGTCATCTGCTCGATTCCATGACGAATTTCCGCCAGCGTGATCACGCTCAAAAATATACGGTCTTCATCCGCCTCGGCCAGCCACTCGACTACTTTGATTTCAGGATGCGGCTTCACCCACTCGGAGACCACGTTGGTGTCCAGCAGAAAGCTCACAGCGAGATCTTTCTTCCTTTGTCCTTCGAGCGCTTGAACTCCAGCCCCGACCCGCGCAAGGGAGAAGCCGCGAGAAACTCCGCCAGGTTTCCCTTGCGTTTGGTCTTCCGCTCCCACTCCGCGGCGGAGACCATGACCACCACCTTGCGCCCGCCCCGCGTGATAGTCTGCGGTCCCTCTTGCAACGCCTGCTCGATCACCTGGCTAAGGTGTGCTTTGGCCTCTGCCACCGCCCAGCTGTTTGACTGGTCGATCATGGATTCTCCTCTATGGTCAACATGGTCATTATAGTCCAACTTATAACAAAAGAGACGCCCATCAGGGCGGTCTCGGACTTGGCTTGCCTTTGTCTCTGGCTTCACCAATCTTGCTTTTCTCCGTGTCCTCTGTGTTCTCGGTGGTGAAAGCCTTTGATCTTATTGCAACTCTTGCAATTTCTTTTGCAACTCTTTGCTACTGCGCTCTATCTCCTTGCGCACCTCTTCCATCTGTTTGCGGAACGCGTCCGAGTTTACGGCTTTCAGTGCTTCGTTCCTGGCCACCAATTGGGCTTGCTCGATTTGCGGCTCCATGTCCCTGAGGGCGGCGTTCAGGCCGCTCATGTCGAGGTCCACGTCAATGCCGAAATCTCCGTCGTTTAGCTGGCCCGAGTGTCTCCGCTCAGGCAGCTTAAGGACCAGTGTCTGCTCCCGCTTATCGCGCAGGATGCTCATGCTTACGTTGCCGCTCTTGCCCCTGAAGGCGCGCCGCAGAGCATTGCTTCCGCTCACCGGTTCGCCATTCAATTTGGTGATCACGTCGCCCGCCTTCAATCCCGCCTGCTCTGCCACCGAACCCTTCTCCACCGAGCGCACCAGCAAACCCTGGCCCTCTTTCGCCCCGAAGTATTGCGCCAGTTGCGGGGTCAGGCCCTCGGCAACAATGCCTACTCTCGGCGTATAACCGCGCGAAAATCCCGCGAACGACGGAGCATCGAAAAACTCCGGCAAATCCGGCGGGTCCGGAGGTTCCGGGGGTTCCGGTATCATCGCCATCCGAGGCATCGTGCCGCTGAAGCTGAAGACGTGCGACATTCCAGGACGGCTTCCCATGGTCGCCTGCAACGTCATCGGCTGTCCTTCGCGTACGATGCCGAGCTGCATCGGGCGGCCCACCGGGGTCTCGCGAATCAGACGCCGGAACTGCTCTTCGCCTTCCACCGGCGTGCCATCGACGCTCACCACCACGTCATGCGGACTCAACCCCGCCTTGCCCGCGGCGGCATCCTGGTCCACCAGCGTGATCTCTACCCCTTGCACGTTCTTGAGCTTGAGCGCGCTGGCGCGATCCGGCGTGATCTCCTCGATGTTGACGCCCAGATAAGGAGTTTGGCCACGCACTACATGCACCCTCGGCGCGGGCGGAGCTTTAGGCGCGACCGGAGCCACCGGCGTCTGCTGCCCCGCGGTCTCCGCCCCCCACGCACTCGCGCACAAGCAGAGCGTGAGTGCCGCCATAACCATATGTGATGACAATTTCATTTGCAACTCCCCATCCTGCTAATTGCTAATTGCTAATTGCTAACTGCTTACTGCTGCCTCGCCCGTCGAATCATGATGTTCCCCGTCGTCGTGTGCAATTCGAGTGTCGGTCCGCCTCCGTTCAAGTTGCCCTCCGCCGAAACCTGCCCCGGCCCGAAGCCGCTTGATTGCGTAATCCGCAAGCCGCTGAAATCAGACTGAATCCCATGCCCGTTGGCAAAATCGATATTCGCGTCCACCTTGACCCCCAGATCGCTGGGCAAATAGACCACAATATCGCCTACCCCAGCCTCTAAATGAGAGGAGGTGAAATCGCTGCGCTTGCCCACGAACTCGACCGTAATGCCGCCGCTTCCGGTGGACGCTTTCATTCCCCGCTTCACGTTGTAGCACTGGATAAGCCCGGCGCCGGTCTCCGCCACTACGCCGCCGCCGGAGCGCAGCCGTATGCTGCCGCCGCCGGTCTCCGCCGCCACCTGTCCGCCGATATCTCCCAGATCGAGGCTGCCGCCGCCGGTTGACGCCTTGATCCCGCCGTGAACGGTCTTTACATTAAGATTGCCGGCGCCGGTCTCTACCACCAGATCACCATGCACGGTATCGATATTTACGTTGCCCCCGCCGGTTCGAACCAACGCGTTGCCGCCTGCATTCGCCATCTCCACATTGCCGCCGCCGGAGCGCATTTCCACCGCGCCTTTCACCGTGCCGATATGCACGTTGCCGCCGCCCGATGATATATTCACATTCTCTCCGATGTCGTCGGTTTCGACCCTCCCACCGCCGGTCTCGATCTCGGCCCGTCCTTTGATATGCGAGACGTTGATGTCTCCGCCCCGGGTTGAGACTTTGACATCGCTGAGCTGGCTCGCGGAGACGATTGCGATCTGCACCGATCCGCGGCGCCACTCGCGGGAAGGCACATCTCCGGTAAAGACAAGCTGGCCCTCGCTGCGGGAGGCGCTGAAATGATAACTGTCGAAGAGCTGCCGCGCCTGTTCCTCTGAATTCGCGGAGACGCGCTTACGCACTGTGTAACGCACCGCGCCTGGGCCTGCTCCCTCTATATACCGCATCTCTCCAGAGCCGGGACCGGTCACTGAGATCGATCCCAGATCGGCGCGCACACGGACCGCGTGGGCCGCCGCCATATCGCCGTTCGTCTCCTCCACCCAGTAGCCGCCTTCGCGATAGACCCGAGACTGAGGCGGAGCCTGGGCCTGCGCCGCCACCGCGAATCCCAACAGCAGCAGCGCCGCCCTCGCGCCGATTAAGGCCGTGCGCCGCGCCGAATTGTGCCTCTGCTTCGTCATCCTCTACTCAAGCTCCGGCAGGCTGGCCAGTACCCGTCGCGCCTCCGTCTTTATGTATTCGTTCTTATCGTTCTTTGCCAACTCGGAGAAGGTCTGGCGCACCGTCGAATCCGCCTTTACCGTCTGCAGCAGGTTGATCGCCTGGGTGCGCACTCCCGGATTGCTGTCTTTCATCAGCGCATCCAGCACCGCATCGCGTACCCGCGTGTCCGTCGCCACATAATCGCGCAGCCCGTCCAGCGCCTTCAGCCGCACCCCCGGGTTCTTGTCATAGCGCAGGGCATACATCAGCGCCTCCCGTACCTGTTGGTCCGCCGAACCTGCCAGCGAACTCTGGGTCAACAGATTGATCGAATCCATGCGCGTACCCGAGTTGCGCTGGCTCTGCGCGGCAAACAGCAAAAGCTGCTGGATCCTGGGATCGTTCACCGATCCCTGCGCCTGGTCGCGCATCACACGGTCGAATTTAATGTTCACCTTGGTGGGATCGTTCGGGTCCTGCTCGATCCCGCGTATCCCCGCGATCGACGCCTCCTGCGGAGCCCCGTTTGTGGTTCCCAGTGTGGCCACCGTCGTCGCCTCGGGATGCGCCGCAATGCGATAGGTGGTCAACGCGCCGCCCGCAAACCCCGCGATCACCAGCCCCGCCGCCAACGCCGGAGCCAGCTTCAACTGATGCATCCATCCCGCCACGTCAAAGGTCAGAAAACGCGTCCAGCCGCCCGCCTGACGCTCGTGCTCCAGCGACTCCTGCAAACGCATCCGCGATGCCGCCAGCAAACTCGCCGAAGGCTCTTCCTGCTCAGGCATAGAGAACACAGTCTTCATCGCCCGCAACTCGGTCAGCTCCTGTCGGCACTTCGCGCATCCCGCCGCGTGCATTTCGAGTTCGTGGCGGTGGTCGTCTGCGAGTTCGTCATACAGATAGAGCGCCGCATTCTGTTGCAAGTTTTCGCAATTCATATCATTCACCTTCAACGTAGCGCCGGCGCCCTCGCCGGCTGTGACGCGGACGCCCTCGTCCGCGCTATTTCATCTCCCTTACATTCGCATTAGCGCCAGGTCCGAGCGCAGCTTCTGCGTCGCCCGGAACAGCGTATTCTTGGCCGTCTCTTCCGTGGTATTCAACATCTCGCCGATGGTTCTCAAGCGCAACCCCTGATAGTGCTTCAGCTCGAAGACCATGCGCTCCCGCGGAGTCAATTTTTCGAGCGCCTCGGTAATTTTTCCGCCCAACTCCGCGCGCATCAAATCATGCTCCGGATTCATCGCCGCCCGCTTGTCCGGCACCTGCTCCAGCAGGTTCAGCTCCCCGCCGTCCCCATCCGCCACCACCGGACTGTCCTCCCGCCGCGTCTTGCGCTTGCGTAGATGGTCCATGCACAGGTTGGTCACGATGCGGTATATCCACGTATAGAACGAGCACTCGAAGCGAAAGCTGCCGATGTGCCGGTACGCCTTCAGAAACGCGTCCTGATAAATGTCCTCGGCCTCCGTGTCCGACCCCGTCAGGTGAAAAGCCAGCCGCAACACAGCCTGATCATAGTGACGCACCAACTCCTCGAACGCCGCGCGGTCACCGCGCTGCGCCGCCTTGATCAAGTCGCCATCGCTGCTGGATGCCCGGCTCAGAGTTGCGCTTACCATGTCTCCCTCGGCCCGTTGCCTTGGTTCCGCTCCAGGCGCCTTGGGATTGCTGTAATTATCGCTCGCTACATTCCCGATGGATATGGACGGAAAGGCGAGCGTCGTGACCCGCATATCCATCTGCTCCCCTTTAAGCTCCGGCGCTTCCGCCGAAGCCCATTGTGTCTCTTACACAGGGATAGACGGACGGGTGGGGAAAAGGTGAGAAGCGGTGTCCTTTATCAGGCTGGCTTCAGCCGCAGAGGATAAGCGGCGTCCTCTACCAGGCTGGCTTCAGCCGCGGAGGAGGGGCTCGCGAACCATCGCCTCAACTCCTTGCTGGGTGCGGGTGCAGCCGTCCGCAAAACGTATATTTCATGCTCAGTCTGCTCGCGTTTGCAGTGTCCCAGAATTCCTGACAACCGCTCCCCGGCCCATGACAACTAATCAGACATGGTCAATAACAACAATGTCCCCGGAATCGTCTTCTACATCGACGGTAACTGTCGCTTCTGCCGCTGGGGATCGCACATCTTCCGGCGCGCGGTCGGCCTCAAAGGCGCCGCCATACGCTTTTCCTCCTCTGACCCCGAGATGCACCAGCTCATGCGGCAGAAGAACTCCTGGATACTACGCACCGCCTCCGGCGACATTCATTTCGGCTTCGACGCCATCACCTACGCCGTCTCCCGCTCGCCCCGTAGATGGCTGCGCTGGCTGACTCCGTTCATGCGCCTCCGTCCCATCCAATTCATCGGGCAGGCATTCTATGAACTGATTACCGCCTCTCGTCCGCTGCTCTCTAAGCTGGTTCCCGCAACGGCATAGGAAAGCTGCCAGTCGCCAGTCACCAGTCACTGGCAGCCGATCACTGGCAGCTGGCGTCTGGAAGCTGGCGACTTACAGCTTCTGATTGAATATAGAATGGAACCACGGTAGAATGGTTATGTCGTGAGCTGCCGCCTGTTCTCCTGAAGCTGGGCGCCGCTACGGCTTTAACGACACAAATCTAATCTCATGAGCAGGCCCCGCCGTTCCAGTTATAGAGCTGTCGCGCAGCGCGGGGTTCAGGTGGAGGAACCATGTACGCGGTCATCAAGGCCGGTGGTAAACAATATCGCGTCGCCCCCGGCGATGTGATTCGAGTGGAGAAAATGGCTTCCACGAGTGAAGATGGCAGCGTCGAGTTGACCGACGTGATCGCCGTCTCCGGCAACAACGGACTGCAATCCGGCGAAGGCGCCCGGGTGCTGGCCAGCGTAGTCGAGCACGGACGCGGCGAGAAGATCATCGTCTTCAAGTTCAAGCGCAAGAAGCAGTATAAGAAGACCCAGGGACACCGCCAGGCATACACCGCGTTGCGCATCAACGAGATCGCCCACAACGGCGAGTCTTACAAGCAGGAGAACTCTCATGGCAAGTAAAAAAGGCGCAGGCTCGACACGCAACGGGCGCGACTCCAACGCCCAGCGGCTGGGCGTGAAACGCTTCGGCGGACAGTTCGTCACCGGCGGCTCCATTCTGGTGCGGCAGCGCGGCACTCCCCTGAAACCCGGCCTGAACGTCGGCTTGGGCAGCGACGACACCCTCTTCGCCAAGATCGACGGCGTGGTGAAGTTCATCGATCGCGGCCGCCGCGGACGCTTCGTCGCCATCGAACCCCGTATGACCAATCCAGCCGCGGCGCAAGCCTAAGCGAACCCAACTCTCAGTGAAAGCCCCGTCCAGATTTGGGCGGGGTTTTTGTTCGCCTCGTCCTCATCGAAAGCGCAACAATCAGGATAGTCACCTTGCGCAGTGTTCATAGTCAGAGCGCGCCGCCCAACCGCGAAATGGTAAAGTGTGAAATCATGCCGCCCCACCCCACCTCATAAATCATGCTTTCCCCCCTGAACATCCGCCCCTTCAACGGAGACTTCAACTCCCTCGCCTCCCTCATGCAAGACTCCTGGAGCGAGAACCGCGAACAGCCGTTGTTTTATTCCGCGCAGTACCTCCGCAGCTATCTCACCGCCCCCGGCGCCAACTCCGAACTCATGCCTGCCGCCATGGCTGAAGAGGAATTGGTCGGATTCATAGCTGGAATGCCGAGAGCTGTCCGCAACCACGGGCGTGGCGAATCGTGGGCTCTCAGTTGCTTTCTTACCGTCGCCCGGGAACGCAAAAAACTCGGCATCGGGCCAATGCTTTGGGGTGAGTTGTTGCGCCGCTGCCGCGCAGCCGGCATGGACGGCATGATCTCCTATTGCGTCGAAGGTGACCCCATGAATCGCATGGTAGAGGCACTCGGGCGCATTCTCGAATTTCCCACCCGTCGCGTCTTCACCCTTGAGTTCATGGCCCGTCCGCTTACCGGTCTCACCCCGACTCAGACTCAAGCCCCTCCGAGCCCCGAAGCTGCCGGCGCGTTGCTCGGCAACTTCGCCAACGCTCTTTGCTCCGAGCGCGGGTTCGTCCGCCAATGGACCCCGGAAGAATCGCAATGGCACTGCGTCGCTCGTCTCGGCGTCATCACATCCATCGGCAAAGACTCTCGTGGGATGCTCTGCGGTGCCGTCGCCGACGTCCAGGACCGCGAGGCAATCGCAAAATGTCTGTTCATTGATGATGTGTTTTGGGGGGACCTCGACCAGCACGAGAGCGCACAGATGCTCTCCAACTTGCTCGCCCAGGCGCACGCCGCCGGCGCCGTCCTCGCAATCTGTCCTCTGGCCGGATACATTGATTACGCCCCGCTCCGCACTGCCGGCTTCCGCCGCACCAAGCGCCGCCTCCACATGTATCTAACCTCCTGGAGCGACGCCCTCCCCCTCCAGCCCCTCTCCTCCGCCTACATCGACGTCTTCTGAGCGGCCCCGGCGGCCACTTTCATTGCACGGTAAAGCGCGTCCCGGATAAGCGAGATAAGAGCATCTCAGGGACGCTTCGCCAGAGCAACCGCCGTAAAAACTACTTGCCACTGGCCGTTCCTTCTTGTCCAGGTGTCGGCAAACCGTGCATTTTGAATGTATGGCTTTCCCTGGTCCGTGCCGGTGAGGTGTACCCATCCTCCAAGAATCACCGTGTCTCCATAAATTCGTTGAAAGGGCTTCTCCACTGAATAAGGATCATTCTTCACTCCCTTGCCGGCAACCACATCCAGCAGCACTTTCTTATCGCCCAGCGTTCCATCCCCGCGCATGATGAGGTAGTCGTCGGAGACCAGACGATTAAGCACAGCGCGGTCACCGTTGATCTGTGCGCGATCATATTCCCTGGCTGCAACTTCCAGCGCCGGATCCAGATCGTGATACTGAGCTGCCGCACAAAACGGCGCTTGCGGAAAGCTGGCTCCCGCGATGAAGATCAGCAGGACCATGAATCGATTGCGCATTCCCGAATGAAAAAACATTGAATCCTCATGAATTTGTTACCAAGTGTAGAACGTCCCGGTGGAATGACCTCGGTATAACTATCCGTTGTGAAATTCTTGGGTGGAGCCCCGGGCTTCACAGCGAAAAAACGCTGTTTTGGGTTGACCCTCGGCCTCAGCCGGGGATAAGTCACTGGAAA
>JBDTLH010000060.1:0-2878 GCA_039934875.1 Acidobacteriaceae bacterium
AATCAGAGTTTCCCCTGAGGCGCCCAACCCTCTGGAAATCCTTGTCAAGCTGTCAAACCAGTAAACTTCAACCCTAAACCCTTCAAAACACTCAGGATATTTATTTTCAAGAACTGTCACTTTCCCCCTATGCATTTTGCTATACTGTAATTAGCAATCATATCTTCCAGGTGCACCCTCAGGTGCGCCTTTCCCATTGGTGGTGGGGGGGCATCCTGCCCGTCCCTTCCCACGTAACCAGACTCTACGGGTATCTACGGCAATCCAACAGATCAAACAGCAACTTCCCGTTCAATCACAACCGGCCATCATCCGCATCCGTCGGCGCTGATCCGCGCTCTATCCGCGAAATCCGCAGCCAACCCTTCTCTTTCAAACCGAAACTCGATCCACGGTGATCTGCGGCGATCCAACAGATCAACTTATTAACTTTCCCCTCTTGTCCGCGTCCGTCTGCGCTGATCGGCGGCCAATTCGCCCTATCGGCGCTATTCCTCTGTCAAGCTCGAAACTGATCTACGGTGATCGGCGGCGATCTGACAGACCTGCGGATATCTGCGGCGACCAAGGACCTCCCAGCCACCCTGCCCCTACCCCACCCGAAGAATTTGCTTGCATTTTTCCACAGAAGCTCTGAAAATGGTCTCCCCGATTAGAAACCATTAATCAGCCGCCGCTCTCGATCCTGGAGCATCTGTGGCGGCCCGCTTTCTTAATGCCACAATTCGCCTTCTCTCGCTGTCATTGCTCTCCCTCGCGCTCTCTTCCTGTTCGCTGAACCCCGCGCCAAACGCGGCTAACGGTGACGCGGAGCAAGTCTCACGACCGCAAACTTCCGGCCAGCAGTGGAGCGCGGCGGAGGAACCCGACCGTGATCTCCCTATGGGGAAGGGGCCACGCTCACCCCTTCAGCCGCAGGTCGTTGCCCCCGGCGAACGGGAGCAGGCGGAGCGCGAGGGTGACCTTCCCGGAGCCCGCGATGCCTGGTTTCGCGCAGGGCGGCAATCTCCTCAAGGCGGGACCGTACCCGCGGCGGCGCTCCGATTGAAGGCAATTCAAGGCAAGCAGCGGGCAGAATCGCGTTTGCGGTCCAATGGGGTGCGTTCTTTTGCCACCGGAAAGACTGCCCCTGCGCTGCCCTGGCAGGAGCTCGGCCCGCGCCCCCAATCCTCCAGCCAATATGGAAATGTTGCCGGACGAGTGACCTCGATCGCAGCCGATCTGGGCAAAGACCCAACCGGAAACACCGTGTACGTCGGCACTGCTTATGGAGGGCTGTGGAAGAGCAGCAACGGGCTTAGCCCCAACCCGGTCTTCACTCCACTGACCGAAGGCGCGGCGACCCTGGCGGTCGGGGCGGTTGCCATCGACTCAACCACCACGCCGAGTACCCTCTATGTGGGTACGGGAGAGCCGGATTCCTCCATCGATTCCTACTACGGCGTGGGCGTGATGAAATCGACAGATGGAGGACAATCGTGGGCCGTGACTTCGTCGGCCGACAATGGCGGGGAGTCGTTCTTTGGCCTGGCGTTCTCGAAGCTGCTCGTGGACCCAAAGTATCCCTTCATCGTAATCGGCTGCACCCGCCTGCCGGGGACGCCGACCTTCCGCAATCTGCTGCCGGGTATCTATCGTTCGAGCGACTCCGGACAAACCTGGAGCCTGATGCTTACCTCGCCTTACGGATGCAGCGATCTGGTCTATCAGCAATCGACCGATACCTACTTCGCGGCGCTGCGCGGGGTGGGGCTGGTGGCGTCCCGCTTGAGCGGCGTCGGATGGTTCCCGGTGGGTAACCCTATTGCCTCGGGAACAACGCCGTCGATCAGCAACCTGACACGTATTGCGCTGGCAGCGCGCAACAACGAACTATGGGCGTTGATGGTGGATGGAACGGGCAATCTTTCGACGCCGGTTCCCTGCCCCGGAAACGGAGTATGTGATACCGGCATCTCGCTATCCAACGACGGGGGCCACACCTTCACGGCCATGCCTGCGCCGCCTGCGCCCTTCGGGCCTGCCCACCAGGGATGGTACGACGTTTACATCGCCGCACCCGGGAATTCAGCCAAGCTGGCGCTGGGAGGGATCGATATGTGGTCGGGGGCGTGGGACGGCGGCTCCGGGATCACCTGGACGAACCTCACGAACAGCTACGGTACGGGTACCGTGCATGCCGACCAGCACGCGTTTCTGGGGCTGGACGACTCCAACTGGTACATCGGCAATGATGGCGGCGTCTGGACCACGGGCACCGCCGGAATAGGGGCGCCGCCAGGAGTTGCGCCGTGGACGAATGCCAATGCAAGCATCGGCGCGATCCAGTTCACCAGCGCCAGCGCGGACACGCAAAACCCTGGCCAATATTTTGCCGGATCCCAGGACAATGGAACCGCGCTGGCTACCAACGGAAATAGCACATGGAACACAATCTATGGCGGTGATGGGGGATATACGCTGGCCTCAAGGCAGGTTGCGAGCCGCTATCTCACGGAAAACTACTATGTGTCATTGCGGCGCAGCGATGATCGCGGTCAGACCTTCACCACGGTCGTGGATTCCGCAAAGATCAACGAATTCAGCAGCTTTTATGTTCCCTATCAGTTTTCCGACGCAACCGAAGCCAACCTGCTGCTGGGCACGTGCCACATCTGGCGCGGTCCGGTCAATGCCGGCAATGGCGCGGGATGGGCGCCCATCAGCCCGGATTTGAGCAACAGCGGTTGCGGCAGCTATGTGACCGCGCTCGCGGTAGCTCCGGGCGCCCCGGATGTGGTCTATGCCGTGACCCGCAACGGGAACGTCTGGCAATCGATCAATGCCACCGCGCCGGGGCCGAACTGGAACCCGATCACCGCGCCCCCGATTCCCCAAC
>JBDTLH010000061.1:0-7926 GCA_039934875.1 Acidobacteriaceae bacterium
CGTGCTCCAGCAGGGCTTCGCTATCGCGGATCCGATTGCGGGCGAGGACCTGATCGGTGACCTCCAGCGCAATGACCAGAATGCCTTCCACCTGCCCGTTGGCGTCGCGGACCGGTTGATAGATGAAGTTGAAATACGCCTGGGAAGATTTGCCAGCGGCAGCCCGGTCGAGGCGGACTTCCACCTCGTAACCGTGGTGGGGTGCGGCAGTGCGATAGACCTGATCGAGCAGATCGAAAAAGACCTGGCCTTCGAGTTCGGGCAACGCCTCGCGCATCGTCTTTCCCAGAACATCGGCTGCGCTCTTTCGTCCCAGCAGGTGAACATACAAATCGTTGATGAAGGTAAAGCGGTGCTCCGGGCCGCTGAGCATGGCAATGGGCGCGGGTGCGTTGAGAAAGAGATCGCGGATGCGGTTGCGCTCGGCTTCGGCATTGGCGAGCAAGAGCGATTCGCGCTCGAAGCTTTGGGCCTCTTTGATACCGCTAGAAATTTGATCGCAGATCTGGGTATAAAAGGAGCGGTAACTGTCGTTGAGGCGCTTTCTCGGACTTACTCCGGCGAAGAGGAAGCCGATGGGAGCGTGGGTGGCGGAGCGGAGGATAGGGGAGAGGATGGCCTGCTGGAGGGGGACGTTCCACGCGCCGCGAGGGAGGGAGGGAGCACAGACAGGAATGTCTGTGCCACCCAAATCAACGAGGCAGGTTTCGCCGACGAGGAGTTTGGCGTAGGGGAGCCACTCAGCGCCTGGGAAATCGATTTCGGGAGGGAAGGCCGGTGGGCCGTCTCCTGTAGAAGCAGTCAGGCGGGCGAGGTGGCTGGCGGGCGTCTGGCTGCCGGCTGTTCTGAGAGGCTGAGAGCCGGTCGTGCCGTCGAAGAGATAGATAGCGGCGAAGGGCAGGTCATAGGAGTTGGAGGAGAGGGCGTGGGCGGCGGCGGAGCAGGCTTCCGCAATGTTGCGCGATTGCGCACCGAGGGTGGCGGCGAGATCACGCAGAGTGCGCAGGCGGCGCTCGCCGATTACTTTCTGCGTGGTCTCGGCGACCGGGGTGAATACGCCTCCGACGCCTCCGGATTCGTCGTGGATGGGGCTGTAAGAGAAGGTAAAGTAGCACTCTTCGGGATAGCCGTTGCGTTCAAGGAGGAGGAGCAGGTCGTCGGAATACGTGGCCTGGGCGCGTTCGAGGACGCCGTGGAGCATGGGGCCGATGGTATCCCAGATTTCTGGCCAAACCTGGCGGCCGGGGCGGCCCAGGGCCCAAGGATGCTTGCCGCCGATGAGCTGTACGTAGGCATCGTTGTAGATTTTGACGAGTTCGGGGCCCCACCAGACGAGGACGGGGAAGCGGGAATGCAGGCAGATGCTGACTGAGGTTTTGAGGCTCTGGGGCCAATTTTCGATGGGACCGAGGGGGGTTTGGGACCAATCGAGGGAGCGCATGAGGGCGCCGGTTTCTCCACCGCGGGCGAAGAGTTGGTCGGCATGGGCGGTGGGATCAATTCGGGGGATGGTGGACAACGGCGGCACGGCTCTTCGACTTCCAAAGAGATTCTATATCACGCATTGTGCATAAGGGGCGGGGCGCTGGGGCTTGAACGGTGGTGAAGAGGAAGAGCGAATGGCCGCCGATTTACGCCGAATAACGCCGATAAGAGCGGAGAAAGTTGAGAGTGCGGAATCATGCTGGACGGCGCGGGTGACCACAGTGACCAGCAAATGAACAAAAGCCTGGCCGAAGGCTGGAGTTTCGGGATGATCCTCGCTGCAGCGCGGGCGGGGACGACCGCCAGACCACCGGCAGGATGCCGGTGCCCCGGCGCGCATCTAAGAGCGAGGGCCTGGAAGAAATTTGAGGGTGGGCTGGTGGAGGAAATTTGGGTGTGGGATGCGGGAGATGTTACTAATTAGGAGTAGCTTTGTTAAGCCACTTGCTTAACGGCAGAGACATTCTTATAATCCGGTGCTTGCCCCCGGGCGCAGATTTTTTGAAATCGATAAATACAGAGAGTTCCGAAAGAAGGAGCGAGTCAAGATGAAGAAGTTGTACGCCATATCGCTGCTGGCGGCCATGACGATGACCTTAGCGGGAGCCAGTACGGCGCTCGTTGCGCAAACCACAGAGACCGCCGGCGCTGCCGGCCAACCGAATCAGGTAGTGATCAAAGACCAGGCTGAGTATCAGGCATACACGAAAGCCGTGGGGATGACGGACCCGGCGCAGGAGGCGCAGGCATTGGAGGCCTTTTTGCAACAGTATCCCAATACTGTGGTGAAGAAGGAGGCGCTGGAGACGCTGCTGTCGGCGTATCAGAAGTCGCAGAACTCGGCGAAGCTGCTGGAGACGGCGCAGAGGATATTGGAGACTGATCCTAACAATGTGCAGTCAACGCTGGTGGTGGCTTATTTGAAGACCACGCAGGCGCAACAGGCGGCGGCGCAGGGGACGGGACAGAACCAGCAAGCGGTGGTCCAGGACTATGCGGACGCGGCGGCGGCGGCGCAGAAGGCGTTGGCGCTGCTGCCCAGCCTGCCCAAGCCGGCGGGCGCGGACGAGGCGGCGTTCCAGAAGCAGAAGGACCAGATCGCGGCGGCGATGAACGGGACCATCGGCTTCTCCAACTATATCAAGCAGGATTATGCGGCGGCGGTGCCGAACCTGTTCAAGGCGGTGCAGTTGAATCCGCAGGACTACGCGAACATGGAGTATCTGGGGCAGTCGATGGCGAAGCCCAATACGCGGGAGAAGATGTTCAGCGATCCTACGGCGAAGATGGACCTGCTTGCAGGAGTGTTCTGGCTGTCGAAGGCAGTGTCGATCGCCCCGGCGGCGGCGAAGGACCAGTTCACCAGCGTGGCGAAGTATTACTACAATCGCTACCACGGATCGCAAGAGGGATTTGACCAGGCGTTGCAACAGTCGGCGACCATGAATGAGCCGACGCCGGACTTCAAAATCACTCCGGTTCCGTCTCCGCAGGAGCAGGCGACGCAGGTTCTGGCGAGCACTCCTCCGGAAGACATTCTGCCTAAGCTGGGCTTCGATACCTGGGCGTCGATTCTGACGGTGGCGTCGCCGGCGGACCAGGAGAAGGTGTGGAATGCCACCAAGGGCAAGCCGCTCGATTTATCGGGAGTGGTGGTGGGCGCAACCAACGAGCAGATCCAACTGGCGGTGTCGGATGCGGCGCAGACCGACAAGCGGGCGGACGTGATCTTGCAGTTGAAGACGCCGATGACGACGCCTCCGGCGGTGGGGACTGCCGATTATGAGGTGGTGGGCACGGCGGACAGCTACGTGACGACGCCGAAGTTCGCGCTGACGTTGAGCAATGGGGAGGCGAAGAAGAAGGCCCCGGTGAAGAAGGCGCCAGTGCGGCGGCCAGTGCGGCGGCATCCGCGGTAAGCAGAAGAGCAGTTGTTAGTTGCTAGTTAAAGGGCGGGAGTCAGATTTCTGGCTTCTGCCCTTCTGACTTGTGGCGGCTTGCTGCTAATCTGCTGAGGTGTTTGCAGCGCTTGCAATATTGATGTCGGGCTGGGGATATCCGCTGGCGCTGTTTGGGCTGGGGTTGGTGTTTGGCAGTTTTTTGAATGTGTGTATTTATCGTCTGCCGCTGGGGCGGTCGGTGGTGGCGCCAGGATCGGCGTGTCCGGAATGCGGGAAGGCGATTCGCGCCTATGACAATATTCCGGTGCTCAGTTGGCTGGCGCTTCGAGGGCGGTGCCGGGATTGTGGAGCCGGGATTGCAGCGCGCTATCCGGCGGTAGAGCTGATGACGGGCCTGTTGTTCCTGGCGTGCGCGCTGCATTTTTCGTCGTCATCTTCCGGGGCGTGGGCGGCGGCGAAGTATTGCGTGCTGTGCTTTCTGTTGCTGGGGCTGATTTTCACTGATCTTGAGCATCTGACATTGCCGGACGAGATGACCTGGAGCGGGATTGCTCTGGGCCTGCTGTTCAGTTCGGTGGTGTGGGTGCCGGGGGTTCCGGGATGGTTGTTGTTGCCGCAGGAGAGGTGGGAGGTCCGCGTGGTGTCACTGCTGCACGCGGTGATTGGCGCAGCCGTGGGAGCGGGCGTGGTCTATGTGATCGGCGAGATCTATCGCCGGGCGCGGGGAGCGGAGGGCATCGGTCTGGGCGATGTGAAGCTGATGGGCATGATCGGCGCGTTTCTGGGCATGCGGCTGGCGCTGTTCACGCTGTTTCTCGGGTCGGCAATCGGAGCGGCGGTGGGTATTGCGATGATGGTGACGGTGTTCTTGCGGCGACAGCGGCGTTACCGATCCAACGGGAGAGCGTGGCGAAGCGTGCGCGCGGCGGGGGCGCACTTCCCGGTACCGTTTGGATCGTTTCTGGGTATAGCAGGATTGGTCGCGGTGTTCTGGGGGGAGCGGGTGCTGGGGTGGTATTGGGGGGCGGTTTCGGGTTTCTAGTTTCTAGTTTCAAGGGCAAGGGGGGCCGGACCGCTTCATACAGTTTCCGCATGGTGGACGGCTGGTATTGGGGATGGCGTTTTTTGAGGTAGTCACTGATGTGCGTCAAGTCCGCCGCGGCGGCGGGAGTCCATTGGATACGCACGCTTATGAACGCAACATCTGTTCCAGGCGAGCATCCATTTCTGCTTCTTCGATGAATTCACCGCAGTCAGCTTGTGCGACGCCCTCGCGTACGGCGGCACGGAAGCGCGCATCTTCTTTGAGCAGACCCAACGCGGCATTCTTTACTAACCACTCGGCGTGGGTGCCTGCGTTCGCGGCAATTTGCGATAGCTGGTCCTCCTGCTCGGGAGTGAAATGTACTTCCATTGTTTTAGGGTAAGAGAAAATCAAGGTCGAAGCAACACTCTTTTCGGGCAACGGCCGAGCGCTACTGCGGATTTCGCGGCGGGATTGCGATTCGACAACGGCTTGAACTTGGCTTGACAATAATTTCCCAAACGTCCAAACTGACATCTAACAGATTGCGCGATGGACTGCATCCACCGCGCATCGGTGTGGGGCCTACTTCAGCAGTAACAGCAGTCCCACGATGACCAAAACAGCAGCCGTGAAAACTAGCCTACGATCAACTAGGACCACGATCTGCCACAAGGATTTCTCTTGGTGCATGATCAGCCTCCTTTGATTGAGTTCGGCCCGGTGCCTGCCGGGCCGATTGTCTTCCTACTTCCGAAGACAACGTCGTGCGCCCGCACGCCGCCGCGCAATGCAGCTCTCTCAGGAGACGATTTCGATTGTACTCTGATTTCAGCTATTTCTATCTGCGCCAGTTTCGAGTTTCAAGGCGGGAACGGCAGCGGATTGGCGGATATATTCTTGAGCAGTTATTCGGCGCCAGTTCCGGCGTTCGCGGCAATTCGCGAAAGCTGATCTTCCTGTTCGGGAGTCAAGTGGCACGTTGATTGTTTTAGGGTGAGAGAAAAGCGAGCTTGATCAGGATGTGGAGCAGAATTGTGTCAGTCCAACTCTCACACGGGTTTCCGCTTCCATCAGCAAACCCGCTCAGCGCCGAGTGCTGACCGCTTACTGCTGTGGCTGGTCCTGTGGCGGTGGAGGCAGTTCCAGACGCTGGCGGGGCGAGTTGTTGGTGCTGGCGGGAGAGACGGTGACCGGGTTTTGCAGGCGGAAGGAGAGCACCGCTTCAGAATCGAGCGTGACTTGTCCCGCTTTGCTGAGGCCCTGAGCGGCGGTGCCCGCGCCACCGCCGGCGGCCGCACCGATGGCCGCGCCCCTGCCTCCGCCGAAGATGCCGCCGAGGATCGCGCCGACCGCCGCGCCTCCGCCAATCTTTTCAGCGGAACTCTTGGTGCGGGAGCCGCCGATCTTGCTCCACTGATCGGTGTCGATGTTGTAGCTGTGTCCGTTGTAGCTGACGTTGTAGAGGGTGAGGGCGAGTTGGGGAGCGCCGGCGAATTTTCCGGCAGCCTGCACGGAGACGACGCGGCCCTCGAGGGTTGCGCCCTGGGGAATGACGACCTGGTCATCCACGACGATGGGCGATTGCAGTTCGGCCTTGAAGGTGTCTCCCTGGTGGTTCGTGTTCGAGGCGAGCGGCTGGGTGAGGCGCACGGAGAGGCCGGTTCCCGAGGGGACAGAGACCTTGGCGGGAGCGGGGGGCGGCGGCGGCGGTGTATTTTGCGCGACCGCCGGAGCCGGAAGAGGTGTGCTGCCGGCTGGAGCGGAGGAGTCGCTGTAAGTCTTTACCGGGGCGGGATTGGTGTTTTGCGCGGTAGTGGTGCGCGCAGGTGAGGGGCGAGTGCGTTCGCGCACACTGCGGCGTTCGGGCCGGGGCTTGGGCGCGGGGGCAGCCGCTACTGGCGTCGGCGCTACTGGAGCTGCGACGCTCAGATTGTTGATGACCGTCTTCACCCCGGCGACTGAGCCGGCGTCATTGGCGGCGGCGATGCGCTCGACATCGCTGGAGACTTCTCCGGAGAGGCTGACGACGCCGTCATTGGCATTGATGGTGAGCTGCTTATTGGAGACGGCGCTGTCGCCGAGGATTTTGGATTGCACATCCACGGAGATTTGCTGGTCGGTGGCGGGAGCGGCGGCGCTGGGCGACAGAGTTGCGGGATTCTTGTTGCAGCCAGTGGCGACGGCCAGCGCCAGAGCCAGAGCCAGAACGAAGCCGGGCGCGGTGCGTAGATGGGCGAAATGCATGTGCGTCTCCTGAGTGCCGGGTAATTGAGCGATATGAAGAGCTTAGGACATCCGTAAGACGATAACAACCCGGATATGGCGGGGAAGTTGCGGTGGAGGGGAGTCGCGCGGGTCATGGGTCGCGGGTCGCGGGCTAAGAGGCTTCAGCGCGTGACTCTCTGAGCCCGTGACTCTTTGAGCCGGTGAGAGCGGCGAGAAGCGCCGGTATGCTGGAGGTCCATTTGCGGCGTCATTGCACAATCCGAGGACGTTGAATTCGACAAGGAAACGATAAGCGGCAAGAATAGGGCGAGAGTGCATCCATAATGGTTTGTTGGGAAAGCAGGCAAGGACCGCATGGCAGGTGAGCGCCGCACACAATTTGAGAGTGATCCGCTTTGGTACAAGGACGCGATTATCTATGAGGTCCACGTGCGGTCTTTTTACGACAGCGTGGAAGATGGGATGGGCGACTTCGCGGGGTTGCAGCAGAAGCTTGACTACATCCAGGACCTGGGAGTGACGGCGATCTGGCTGCTGCCGTTTTGTCCGTCGCCGTGGAAGGACGATGGGTATGATATTTCGGACTACACGGACGTGCATCCGGCGTATGGGTTGCTGGAAAATTTCAAAGACTTTCTGGCGGAGGCGCACCGGCGCGGCATACGCGTAATCACCGAGCTGGTGCTGAACCATACCAGCGACCAGCACGCGTGGTTTCAGCAGTCGCGCCGGGCGGCGGCGGGGTCGTATTGGCGGGATTTTTATGTGTGGAGCGAGTCGCCGGAAAAATATAAGGAGACGCGCATCATCTTCAAGGACTTTGAGCAATCGAACTGGACCTGGGACCCGGTGGCGAACGCTTATTTCTGGCATCGGTTCTTTGCTCATCAGCCGGATCTGAATTTTGCTAATCCAGAGGTGCGGAAGAAGATGCTGGAAGCACTGGATTTCTGGCTTGATCTGGGAGTGGATGGTTTGCGGCTGGACGCGGTGCCTTATTTATTCGAGCGCGAAGGGACGAACTGCGAGAACCTGCCGGAGACGCACGAATTCCTCAAAGAATTGCGTGCGATGATCGACGCCGAGTACACCGGTCGCATCCTCCTGGCCGAGGCCAACCAGTGGCCCAGCGACGTCCGCCCGTACTTCGGGGAGGGGGACGAGTTCCACATGGCGTTCCACTTCCCGCTCATGCCCCGCCTCTTCATGGCACTGCGCATGGAGGACCGTCACCCGGTGATCGACATCCTCCAGGAGACGCCGCCGATCCCCTCCAACTGCCAGTGG
>JBDTLH010000062.1:0-7688 GCA_039934875.1 Acidobacteriaceae bacterium
CAATCCTGATATTCTCATTCAGTATTGAGGAGTAATGATTGGCGGCCTCGCCTTCCAATGCGGCGGCTCCGGCCAATACCCTGGAGGCAAGAGATGCTGCATTCCGATCTTTAGGCGTACCTTCCGCTATGATAACGGTTACGTTGTGTCCAACGCCGGCGCGCAGAGTAAATGATAATTCCTCCAGGCGAACCGGTGTGAGTTGCTGAGTGACATTGGCGGTATCGTCATGGGCAATAATATTCGGAGAGTAGATAATCGCAGAAAACTGTTGGGTTGGCTCTGATATAACATATCCAGAGAGCTCAGGTCGCCAGGTGGTCTCCTGTCCGCCTATGGAGGCGGGCCACATCAAATTGAGCACCGGCGTGAAATGGATTACCACGTCAACCGGGCTTCGGCTATCTACTTCATAGCTAAGAATTGCCGCTGGCAGATCAAGCGGGACCAATAGTTTTTCTCGTATCACATAATCAGGGCCGATATAAGTGCGGGTGACGGATTCCGGATTGTAGGTGATGCGCCGCAGGACTGACAAGCCGTCCGTCTCGGTGGTCGTTCCCGCTGGGCGAAAACCTACCCCTAACCTATTCACGATCTGGAAAGGGTAGGCCCAAACCTCAAGGCCATTGTTAGAGTAACCTGCGATCAGCGCGCGCCGCCCATGCACGGCAAGAAACCGCCTCGGACCGGTTGAGGTGGTATCCCAGCCCAAGGAGGCATCGGCTGGTGTGCCTGCGGTGCAAACGGAGGCAATAAAACCCAAAGCACTGATCGTAGCCGCAGCAAGGACCAGTGCCGCTTTGAGACGATGGCGCATTCCTAAATTTAGAACACGATGCGTGCGGCAAATTGCAGCCGGCGCATGGAGGTCCCGTCTTGCGACGCAACCGTGCTCGATATGGTGCCCGCGTTGCCGTCCTGGCAATCCACGCAGCTGTCAACTCCGCCCAGGTTTACATGATTAAAGACGTTGAATGCCTCCGCGCGCAATTGGAAGCGGAAGCGCTCAGTGAGGTTGAAGGTCTTAGCCAATGATAAATCGACATTAACCAATCCTGGATTGTAGTAGGAGTCGCGTCCGATGTTGCCGAAGGTGCCTGCCGCAGGCCGGGAGAAAGCGCCAAACGACGCGGTCGAACCAGTGGACGTAAGCACGTAAGGAGCGGGGGTGAAGTACTGGACCTTATGGGTGACTGGATTAAGAGATCCCGCACTGAGATCAAAGCTGCCTCCGGTCTTGTTGAGATAGCAAATACCCAGATCATTGTCAGTGCCGCACTGTGAATAGCCCGGGGTAAAGGGCAAGCCGCTCTGCCAGGTGAGGGCGCCGTTCAGAGCGAAGCCGCCGATGACGGCATTCAGCCATCCCGGCGCGCCATTGCCGTACGCCTTGCCGCGGCCGAAGGGCAGGTCCCAATTGCCCGCGAATATAAACGCGTGAGGCCGATTGTAGTAGCTATTGCCATAGCCAACCCGGGGGTCGATGAAGAAGTAATATGACTCGTGGGTGAGCGCCTTTGACCAGGTGTAGTGGGATAGGAATTGCAATCCGCTGCTGAAGCGCTTTTCAAATACCACTTGGAGCGCCTGATAGCTGCTGGTTGCCTGGTTGGCGTTGTAGCGCAAGCCTTGTGTCCAGCCGAACGGCGATCCATATTTTACTCCCAAGGCTTGGGCGTCGCCATTGAAGTAGGGGCGCCGGTCATTGGTGGTAAAGAGACACGCGTTGAGCGCCGGGTCGGGCGAAAATCCCGGGCAAGCAGGGCTCGGGTTAAGGTTGTTCACCTGATTGAATCCGACGATCGTCTGCTGGTTGGGGTCCGCCTGATTGGAGGAGTCGAACATATTATGCGTGCCATGGCTGGCCACATAGGCCACTTGCAGCGACATAGTAGAGGTGAGCTGCTGCTGTACGGTGAGGTTCCAGGCGTCGAGGGTAGGCAGGCGAACGTAGAGCGGGCGCGTGGGGACGCTCACTCCATCGGGGAGTGGATAATTACCACTCGCTGGAATGGGAGCAAAGGCGTATCCCGGAGGGCCCCCGTCGAGTGTGAAAGGCAATGCGGCGGCATTGGTGGGCGCGCTCAGGTTCTGTGACACCTGCGTTGGATAGGAAAAGGTCAGGACTTCGCCGAATGTATTACCGGACCAACCCTGGCCATAGACCCGCCCATATCCTGCGCGAATAACCGTGTTAGGAAGCACCTGATAGGCAAGTCCCACACGAGGCGCGAGATTGGTATAGCTCCGCTGAACATTCAGGCTGTCGTTGTAGGGGCCATAGCCTGCGATGCGAATGTCTCCTGTATTCAGATCCAGCAATCCGCCCTGGCCTTTACCATTCACTGATTCCGGGAAGTACATCTCCCAGCGCAGGCCATAGTTGAGGGTAAGCTTGTCGGTAATTCGCCATTGGTCCTGGCCGTAGAAGAAAAGACGGTTCTGTTTCTCCTGTGCATTGGTATTCTGCGTCTGCGTCCGCTGGAAGGCGGTTGGATCACCGAGCAGGAAGGTCGCGAATCCCAGCCCTGAGGAGGTGCTTCCGTCCGGAAGCACGCCGGCGGTGCGGGTCTGAGAAAAATGGTAATTGCCGGAACGCACGTTATTGTTATCCAGGCCAATCAGGTGGTTCAGGCCCACACGAAAATCGGCGCCAAACTTAATATTGTGATTGCCAATGGTGTGGCTCCAGTTATTCACACCTTGATACTGGCTCTCAGTCTGTAGGAATTGATTGGCTGAGGTGCCGTAGAGCAGATTTCCTCCGCCATTCGTTCCATTGCTTGCATTATCGATATTGAACTGAGGAAGTCCGCCGTTGAGAGCAAGGTCTCCCACATTGGTATTTGGAATGCCCAGCGCATTGCCTACCGGTTTGTTGTAGTCCGGCCCATTCAGGTTGATATGCAGTCGGAACCAGCCGAAGCGGAAATCCGTGAGCCAACTTGAAGAGACGACATAGTCTCCTCCGGCGGCGATGCTTTGGTCGAGAGCAGTGTCGGTGCCTGCGAAGCCACCCGCGCCGAACCCGCCACCGCCCGCGAGACCGAAGTAAGGCGAGCCGGATAGATTGGAGCTGAAGTAGGTATAGCGGCCAAAAGTGTGAAGTTTTTCGGTGGTCTGATAATCAATGCGGCCGTCGACCTGATTATTATTGAAGATGCCGGAGCCAGAGGCGGAATAATTGTTTACGATGCCCGCGCCGGCAACATTCGGTAGGGGCAAGAGTTTGAAAAAGTTCACCGCCGCCGGCGAGAGGCTGGTCACCGGAACCTGGTTGTTCAGATAGGGCGTACGTCCTGCTAGTGCGGTCTGATTGGTGGCTGGATTAAATATCTGTCCCTGGCCCCCTTGCAGGTATTCGCTCAAATCGCAGGTGCCGGCGGCGGCGGTGCAGGTGCCATGGGCGAGCGCAGTGGGAACAGTGGTCAGAATGGCGCTGCCCGTCTTCTCCCGAAGGCCTTGGTAGTCGCCAAAGAAAAATAATTTGTCTTTGATAATGGGGCCGCCGATTGCGCCGCCGAATTGATTGTGCAGATTAGGGGCGATGTAACGTCCCGTGAGCGGGTTGCGAGTGGATTCAGAGAACGGATCGCGCGCCTGCTGCGCATCCGAGCGGCGGAACTCGAAGGCTGCGCCGTGGAACTCGTTGCTTCCTGATTTTGTCTGGGCGGTCACCAGGCCGGCTACCGCCTTGCCAAACTGCGCCTCATAATTTTGCGAGGTGACCTTCATCTCAGACACCGATTCCAGTGTGGGATTTATCACCGCAACTCCGATGATCGGGTCTTGATTATCGGTGCCGTCCAACTCGTAGCCGGTGGCAAATGGCAGTTGTCCGTTCACCTCGATCTGCTGGCTGCGCTGGGGGTTTTGCGATTCACCCACATTCCAGCCGATGTAAGTTGTGCCCGGGGTGAGTAGCTCGAATGCGGTGAAGTTGCGGTTCAGATTAGGCAGATTTTCCACCGCGCGAGCATTCAAAATAGTACTGACTTCCGCCCGGTCGGTTTCGAGCAGTGGGGCCGCCGCGGTGACTTCAACCGTGTTGCTTACCGATCCGACAGCTAGTTGGATGTCGGTTTTGGGCGCCGTATCCGCATAGACCACAACGCTGCCGACGGTTGCTTTGCTGAAGCCCGGCGCTTCGGCGGTGACGCTGTACGTATCGGGAATAAGGTGCTGGGCAATGTATTGCCCGCTTCCATTGGTCTGCAGAGCGACGGATGTACCCTTTGCGATGTCTGTCACCGTCACGGTTGCATTGGGAACCGCTGCTCCGGTGTTGTCGGTGACCGTGCCCAATATCGATCCATAAACCGCCTGCCCGAACGCCGGACGAGTTCCGGTAAGAGCACCGGCCAATAGCAAAACAAATGCGAGCACAATGCAACCGGCTGATCTGAAATGGGAACACTGCGACGAACCATTGGGTTCAACTCTGATCTTCATCTGACTCCTCCCCGTGATTGTTGCTCAACATATGCCCGCAATCTTCATCTGGCAAGAAGATTCCGGAGTCTTCGAAACGGTTGCTCTTAAAACGCTTGCTCTTTATGACGCAATTCTTCAGGCAGCGTCTGCTCTTATTTCATCTCCTGCAAGGTTTTTCACGGTGATTTGACCCGTCAAACCCCATATGACACACTGACGAGGTTCCATGCATGCTCCTTATCCAGCTCCGGAACACGACGCCAAAGGATCGGAAGACCCGCGATGGCTGCTGGTGCAGCGTATCGCATCGAGCCAGCACCTGAAGACATCCGCCCGGCTCAGAGATTTTCTCTTGTACGTCGCCGATTGCGCCCTCCGTGGGACTCCCGAAGATGCCACCGAACAACAGATCGGGATGCATGTCTTCCGGCGGCCGCCGGGATATAACTCCAGCGAAGACAGCATCGTAAGAACCCATGCACGCTTGCTGCGCCAGAAATTAGCCGCCTACTTCGCGGAAGAGGGCCTGAACGAAGAGACCGCAATCGAAATACCCAAGGGACACTATCTTCCCGTGTTTCGCCCCGCGGACGCGCAAAAGCCACCAACGCTTCAGCCATTGCCGGAAATTGTTCGAGCCGGGGCGCAAGGCCGCCCTCCAAATTTTCGTCTGCTAATTATTCTAGCGACGGTAATTTTCCTGTGTATTGCCGCAGCCGCTCTCGCCTGGTGGTCGTGGCCAAAGCCCGCCGCCGGTCCGTCGAGTGTGGACGTCTTTTGGCGCGCTTTTCTGACCGAAGACCCTCCCGTCGTCATATTTAGCAATGCGTTGTTCGTCGGAGACTCGAAGAGCGGCTTACGCTATGCGCCCCCCCAAACCAGCAACGATTCCACTGCCAAATACGTTGACAGTTACACAGGGATTGGCGAGGTCGCGTCGGTTTATGAACTCACCAAACTCTTCGATGTGCATCATTCGGCATTCATCCTCAAGCGCAGTCTTCTGGTCACCTGGGACGAAGCAAAATCGCGCAACCTGATCTTCATTGGATCGCCGGCCGAGAACCCGTCTTTGAAAGTCATGCCCTCGACCAGTGATTTCACCATGATGGCGGCCGCTGATTTTGCGGGCATTGTGAACCACCATCCCAGACCCGGCGAGCCTGCCCTCTATTCCCGCCCGGAGCATCCGCTAGCCAAGGATTACGCCATCTTGGCGCTGCTGCCCGGGGTGCAACAAGGCAAGAGAATGCTGGTATTCAGCGGACTCACCACCCTCGGTACCCAGGCGGCGGTGGAGTTCGCCTGTCGCCCTGAAAGCGTTGCGGAGCTGCTCAAAGCCGCATCTTTTCCGCCTCGGTCCGGGCAAGTCCGTCCCTTCGAAGCCGTGCTTGAGGTCACCATTGCGGGCGGAGTTCCTTTACAGACAAAGATCGTGGCCATGCGCGTCCACTGAGACAAGTCACTCGATCGGCTGCAATTTGAGTTGATTGGAGGCGTTGATCTTCGCGGCAATTTCGATTTCGCGCGAGGCGTCCTCCTTCCGTCCTACGCCGCGATACGCCTGGCCCAGCAGGGTGTGGGTGGTGTAGTTGCTCGAATCCATCTTTTCCGCATGTTGCAGGTAAAGGATTGCGGTTTGCGGATCATTTCTTCGCATCAGCACCTTACCCATCAAAATGAATGGCCCGGTGCTCGACACGTCGAGCGAGATTGCCTTCGCCAGCGCCTCCTGCGCATCCTCATATTTGCCGGCGCGAAGATAGGCGTCCCCCAGCCGGTCATAGACCGCTGGATAAGCGGGATTGAGCGCCCGCTCCTTCTCAAACTCTAATAGCGCGCCCGCGACATCGGATTTGAAGAGCGCAACTTCGCCCAGCATAAAATGGGCCAGCGGCAGGTTAGGCGTGCGCTCGATGGCCTTACCCGCCGCCGATGCGGCCAGCTCCGGCAAGTGGGCGCGCAGCAACATCCCCCCCAGCAGCAAATAGGCGGCGCCGGAGTCAGCGGTAACGCCGTATTGCTTCGCAAACGCGTTGCGGGCGTCTTCATATCTCTGCGAGTTCAGGTAACAGAGCCCCAGAACATAGTTCGCGTCGGCATTCGCGTTTGGCATCCATTGCCTGACCCGCTCCAGAAGTGGAATGGCGGCTGCGGGTTGACCCAGGCGATACAGCGTCAAACCGCGCAACTGTATGGATTCAAGGTCCGATGGATCTTCCGCAATCGCCTGCGCCAACTTGTGGTCCGCTTCCACCAATTTGCCGGTCCGGTAAAACCCGAGTCCCAGGGTACGCGCAAGGCCCTTGACCTGCGGTCGCATAGCTGACAGCTGCTGCAACTCGGTAATCGCTTGCTGCTGCTGCCCGCTATCGAGTTTGTGCCGAGCGTCCGCCAGAATTGCTTCCGGCGACATACCATCAACAATAGCAGGGGGAGATTGGCCCACAGCGAGCAACGCGACCAAACCTGGCACGAGCAGAACATAGCTAAAACAACCGCGCATAACGACCTCAGGATACTCCTTTTATCTCCTCCCGCCAGGCCCTATCGAATGTTAGAATTTCCGGCATGTCGGCGTCGCAAAGCTTCGCGTGGATCCTGCTATCCCTGTGCTCCACGTTGATATGCGCGCAAGCGGCTGTCCATGCAAAGTCATTCCCGAAGCGTATGCGTTCGGCATCGATACCTTATCCCGCGGGAGATCATCCTCCACCCGCCTGGTTCATCGACACTGCTCCTGAGGCCGGCTTGCACATGCAAAATGTGAATGGCGGAGAGAGCAGCAAGAAATACATCATCGAGACCACCGGCAGCGGAGTAGCTATTCTTGATTATGACCGCGATGGCTGGCCGGATATATTCCTGGTGAATGGCGATACCCTCGATACTAATGGTGTGCATCATCACAGTGGCAGGCCGACCAATCACCTTTACCACAATAACCATGACGGTACCTTCACCGATGTAACTGCCGCCGCAGGCCTCACCGCATCCGGCTGGGGCCAAGGCGCATGTGTCGGTGACTATGATAACGATGGATATGACGATCTGTATGTCACCTATTATGGCAAGAACCGCCTATATCACAATGAGGGCAACGGCACCTTCAAAGAGGTCGCGGCCCCGGCAGGCGTCGCAGGCGATGGCAGAAATTGGAGCACCGGCTGCGCCTTTGTGGACTACGATCGTGATGGCAAGCTCGATTTACTGGTCTCGACCTATGTCAAGTTCGATTTAGCCAAGACACC
>JBDTLH010000063.1:0-6730 GCA_039934875.1 Acidobacteriaceae bacterium
CCTTGCCGGCACGCGGCTACGCGGGCGCGACCGTCGAACTCTCCCATCAACTCGACGGCAACCTACTCATCTATCGCGGCCAGCAACTGCTGCTCACGCTCGGGCGGCCGCTCGAAGAACTCCACCCGCCCAAACCCGCCACGCGCCAAGCCAAAACCCAACCCAAAACCCAGACCAAGATGCCCCGCATCTACAATCTCGGCGGACGCCCTGCTCTGTCCGCCGCTACCTAAAACCAAAGGGGTGACATTATCTCGTTGCAGTTAATACGACATTTTCTCGTTGCATCTACAGTTGGACTTTCGGATTGGACCTGAATGGCACTGCCTGCTTTTCAGGGTTTACCGCGCTCCCGGGCGGGAGTATCGTCTTCTTAGGCCAAAGAATGCAACCCATCTTCTCCCATTTCTCCAGCTTCCATCTTCCGGCAAGAACATGGTTGCGGGGCTTCTCCGGCACGCGACCTTACGTTGGCTTTCTGCCTTCGAACCAGCGCGCCGGACTCTTTGGCGGAGACTAAGAGCAGGGCGACTGACACTGCCCTGGGGGCGCACAGTCACGGCGTCCCAACCTCCCATGACTGTTCTTACCGAAAGCGATAAATTCCATGTCTCCGTCTCACGCCAGCACTCCACGAATTCAGGTCCGCCGCATCCCAGAGCGCGGGCACTACGATCGCGAAACCATCCACTCCATACTCGATTCGAGCTTCTTATGCCATGTTGGGTTCGTGCATGACGGCCATCCGGTGGTGGTCCCCACAGCTTTCGGGCGCGATGGCGATACCCTGTATATCCACGGGTCCGCGGCCTCTCGCATGCAGCGTGATGTCTCTCAGGGCGTCGAAGTATGCGTTACCGTGACGGTGCTCGATGGATTGGTGCTGGCACGCTCCGGCTTCCACTCATCGATGAACTATCGCAGTGTGGTAGTGTTCGGCACCGCCACTCCAGTGACAGACGATGCGGAAAAGACGCGGGTGCTGGCGATCATCAGCGAACAGATACTGCGCGGGCGCTGGAGCGACGTGCGCCCGCCGAATGCGCAGGAACTCAAAGCCACCAGCGTGCTCGCGATTCCGCTCGATGAGGCTTCGGCAAAAATTCGCGAGGGCGCCCCTAATGATGATGAAGGCGATTACGCGCTTGATGTATGGGCGGGCGTTGTCCCGGTCACTGTGCAATACGGCAACCCGGTCGCGGACGAGAGAATGCGCCCAGGAATTCCGGTCCCGGAATATGTGAAGAAACAGCACCAGAGATAGCCCCGGGGATTGCTTCGCGACTGAATCAGAGGGGCATGTTGCCGTGTTTGCGCGGAGGATTTTTATCCCGTTTGCCCTGGAGCATTTCCAGCCCATCAATCAAGCGGCGGCGAGTTTCGCGCGGTTTGATGACTGCATCGATATATCCGCGCTCGGCGGCAACATAGGGATTGGCGAACATCTCGCGGAACTCTTCGACCTTCTTTGCGCGTTCCACGGCCAGTATCTGCTCCCGCTCCTGCTCCGTCTTACCCATTGCGGCGGCGCGGTCCAGCTCGCGCTTATACACGATGTTGACTGCCCCTTCGGGCCCCATGACCGCGATTTCAGCGGTCGGCCATGCCAGATTGATGTCGGTGCGAATGTGTTTGGACGCCATCACGCAATACGCTCCGCCGTATGCCTTGCGGGTGATGACCGTGATCTTAGGGACGGTCGCCTCGGCAAACGCATAGAGCAATTTCGCGCCATGGCGAATGATTCCTCCATACTCCTGCTGAGTGCCGGGAGGAAGCCGGGCACATCCTCGAAGGTAATCAGGGGGATGTTGAAGGCATCGCAGAAGCGCACGAAGCGGGCGCCCTTTACCGATGCGTTGATATCTAGAACGCCCGCCAGAAACGCGGGCTGGTTGGCGACGATGCCGATCGAGCGTCCATTAAGCCGGGCGAAGCCGACTGCCAGATTACGCGCGTAGTGCTCATGCACCTCAAAAAAGTAGCCGTCGTCCACTACCCTTTGAATCACATCCTTGATGTCATACGGCTGGTTGGATTGCGCCGGAACGATGGTGTCGAGTTCGAGGCTGGCGCGGTCGCTGGCTCCCTCCGATGCGAGAGGATCGGCGCCGGCCTTGCGTGGCGCATCCTCTAGATTGTTGGAGGGAAGAAAGCTGAACAGCTCGCGCACCATGGAGAGGCAATCCGCATCGTCATGCGCCTTGAAGTGTGCCACGCCGGAAATCTCATTGTGGGTGGTAGCACCCCCCAATTCCTCCTTGCTGACTTCTTCATGGGTCACAGTTTTGATTACGTCAGGGCCGGTGACGAACATATAAGAGGTCTTGTCCACCATGAAGGTGAAGTCGGTAATGGCTGGAGAATAGACAGCGCCTCCGGCGCACGGCCCCATGATGGCGCTGATTTGAGGGATGACGCCGGACGCAAGGGTATTGCGCAGGAAGATGTCGGCATATCCCGCAAGAGACATGACGCCTTCTTGAATACGCGCGCCTCCGGAGTCGTTGAGGCCGATGATGGGCGCTCCGACCTTCATCGCCATGTCCATGATCTTCACGATTTTGGCGGCGTTCGCTTCGCTTAGCGAGCCGCCGAAGACGGTGAAGTCCTGGGCAAAGACAAAGACCAGCCGGGATTCGATGCGGCCGTATCCGGTGACGAAGCCGTCCCCAGGGAGCTTGTGCTGCTCCATGCCAAAGTCGGTGCAGCGGTGGGTAATGAACTTGTCGGTCTCTTCAAAGCTGTCCTCGTCGAGCAGAAAGTCAATGCGCTCGCGGGCTGACATTTTGCCCTCGCGGTGCTGGCGCTCGCGACGAGCTTTGTTATGGTCTCCACCTTCTTCGGCAAGCGAATCGCGACGGGCGAGTTCTTCTAATTTGTGTGCGAGGTCCATAGCAAGCAATTATATGGATTGCGGTGACCGGCCCACTGCTCAGAGGACGTGAGACAGTATGTCGCATAAGACGTAGTTCAATCGCCTCGCGTGGGGTTACAATCATGTCGCTGCTATGTCATTGCTAAACGCGCCTGCATACGATCCGCGCCGCGACCGCCGTCGCCGCATAGCCATAGTCATTCTGATTATCGTGGTCCTGGCGGGAGCGTTCTCCGCCTGGTACTTTCATGACTGGCCAGAGGAGCACGCGGTGGACAAGTTCCTGACCGCCGTTGAGCATAAGGATTTCGACCGCGCATTCGCCCTGTGGAACGCCGACCCTGATTGGAAACAGCACCCGGAGCGATACAAAAACTATAATTTCGGGCAGTTCCAGCTCGATTGGGGGCCCTCGGGCGATTACGGGACCATCACTCACCACAAAGTAATCGGTGCCGCTCCCTCGGGGCAGAATACCGCAGTGATTGTAGCGGTCACCATCAATGACCGCGCCGATCCCGTCCCGCTGATTGTGAACCGCAAAACCAAAGCGATCGGTTTCTCGCCTGTGGGTGTGCGGGTCAACACCTTCTGAGTAGCTGGTATTCGTTCGCTGGCGGCAAACTCCTGCGCTGCGTCTGCATCTGACGTTTGTGGCGATAAATCAAAACAGGAGGGTTTAACAATGAAGGGATTTTTCTACGGATTAGGTCTAGGTGTGGCGCTCGGTGTTCTGTTCGCCCCTATGAGCGGTGAAGAAACGCGCAACAACCTTGCGGATCGCGCCAGCGATCTAGGGGACAACGCGCGTGATCTTGCCGACCAGGCCAAACAGACCTACTCACAAAGCGTGGACAAAGCTAAGGACGCTTACAACCAAGGCGCGGAAAAGGTGCGCTCCGGGGTAAAGTCCATTCGCGGCCAGGCGAATGACACGATTTCAGAAGCCAAGGAGAGCGCCAGCAACGCTACTCACCAGGCGACGGGCACCAATTACTGATTGTGATTTCAGTTTCCGGCACGGCGGATGGTCATAGGCCATCCGCCGTTGCTTGTTGCACAGCCTAGAAAGCTTTGCCGGAATCAAGCAGGAGGGTTACAGGACCGTCATTCTCAAGTTCCACCTGCATGTGCTCGCCGAACTTACCGGTACTAACCCTCAAACCAGAGCTACGCAATCCGGCTACCACTTGCGAATACCAATGCTCGGCATCTGTCCCGGCTGCGGCTAGATCAAAGCCCGGGCGTCTTCCTTTGCGGGCATCTCCGTAGAGAGTGAATTGCGAGACTACCAGGATGGCCCCGCCGGTTTCTTGTACACTCAGGTTCATCTTGCCTTCCGCATCGTTGAAAATGCGCAGCCCGAGAATCTTTTGCACCACATAGTCACAATCGGATTGGGAATCGTGCTTCGATACCCCGAGCAGCACCAGCAGTCCAAGGCCGACGGCGCTTACGCATTGGCTGTCGACGGTGACGGAGGCACGAGTGACGCGTTGAATGACGGCGCGCATATTCGATTATTGCAGAGATCCGCCTGATCACCGTTCATCATCGTTCATCACCGTCCCGCTCTTTCTATTGCCTACTATAATTTGCCTATGGCTACTACCGCGGTAATCAGCGACACAGTTCGCGCCGCTTACGAACCGGTTATTGGGCTCGAACTGCACGTGCAACTCCTCACGCGCAGTAAAGCGTTCTGCGGCTGCTCGACGGAATTCGGAGCGCCTCCCAACAGCCACGTGTGTCCGGTATGTCTTGGCCTGCCCGGTGCTCTGCCTGTGCTCAATAAACGGGCGGCGGATTTCGCCATCATGGCTGCGCTCGCGATCAACTGCCGCATCAATGAAACCAGCATCTTCGCTCGCAAGAACTATTTTTATCCTGACCTGCCCAAGGGGTATCAGATTTCGCAATACGATAAACCGCTCGCCGAGCACGGATTTATCGAACTCGCGAGCGGCAAACGGATCGGCATCACCCGTTTGCATATGGAGGAGGATGCGGGCAAATCACTGCACGACGGGCTCACGGATTCCTCGCAGTGGACTTCCATCGATCTCAACCGCTCTGGCGTGCCGCTTATTGAGATCGTAAGCGAGCCCGATATCCGCACGCCCGATGAGGCGCACGAGTATCTCACCAAGCTCAAGGAGATACTGCTCTTCACGGCGGTGAGCGATTGCAATATGGAGGAGGGATCGTTGCGCTGCGACGCCAACATCAGCGTGCGCCCGCGCGGGGCGGAAAAGTTCGGCACCAAGGCGGAGGTCAAGAACGTTAACTCTTTCCGCTACATCCGCGAGGCGCTGGAATATGAGATCGAGCGTCAGATCGAGCTGGTCGAGGCCGGCGGCACAGTGATCCAGGAGACACGTCTCTACAACTCCGGCGAGGGAAAGACGTATTCCATGCGCTCCAAGGAGCAGGCGCACGATTACCGCTACTTTCCCGAGCCTGACCTGCGTCCCCTGATCGTCACCTCCGAGTGGCGCACCGAGGTCGAGAAGCAGTTGCCGGAGCTGCCGCAGGCGCGTCGCGCCCGCATGGTGCGCGATTACGGCATCACCGAGCAAGACGCGCAGGTGCTCACCTCCACCAGCCTCTTCGCGGACCAATTCGAAGAGGCAGCCAAGGCGGCGAAGAACCCCAAGCGCGTCGCCAACTTGGTGCAGGGCGAGATTCTGGGCCGCATCAAAGCGCGCGGTATCGAGGTGGAACGGTCTCCCATCACCATGAAGGGCGTGGCGTTTTCCGCCGATCTCTCAGAGGCGGGGACCATCTCCAGCAAGATGCTGAAGGACCTGTATGACTTGTGCTTCGAGCGCAATCAGGATTTCCCCCAAGTCTATGAGACGGAGAAGCCGCGGCAGATCTCTGACAGCGGAACGCTCGAAGCCGTCATCGCCCAGGTCATTACGGCTAATCCTAAACAGTTGGAGCAATACAAAGGCGGCAAGAAAACCGTCTCCGCCTTCTTCGTCGGGCAGGTGATGAAAGCGACCAAGGGGCAAGCGAATCCTGCCGTCTTGAATGAGTTGGTGACGAAAAAGTTGGACGAGGCGTAGCCGGCGCTGGTGGCGGGACCACTATGGCTGATGTGCTTTGTGGATTTTGCGGCAGATTTCCCCATAGCCCTTCTCCATCGCGTGGCTTGTGGTGAATAATGGCTACAATGCGTATCCGGCTATGTTTCGCCCATCTCCTCTGCTTGCTTGTCGCGCTCCCCGCGTTTGCTTCCGGCTTGCGTCCCACGCACACCGCGAAGGTGATGGTGGTGAGCGTTCATCATGACGCCTCTGACGCCGGCGTAGAAATATTGAAAGCGGGCGGCAATGCTGTGGACGCCGCAGTTGCCACCGGGTTCGCGCTCGCAGTGGTGCATCCCGCCGCGGGCAATATCGGCGGCGGAGGCTTCATGCTCTTCCGCTCCGCCGACGGCCACGTCCACTTTCTCGATTATCGCGAGAAGGCGCCGCTGGCCGCGACCGCAACCATGTACCAGGACGCAGCGGGCAACGTCGTTGCCGGACTGAGCACGGTCGGATATAAGGCAAGCGGCGTTCCGGGATCGGTGGCGGGGATGGCAAAGGCGCAGAAGTTGTGGGGCAAGCTGACGCTGGCGCAAGACATGGCGCCGGCGATCCGTCTGGCGCGCGACGGTTTCGTCCTGTCATGGCAGGAGGCGCAGCAATTGCATGCGAAGCATCTCGCCGATTTTCCGGAGTCGCGCCGCATCTTCCAGCGCGACGGCAACTTCTATGCAACGGGAGACACCTTCAGGCAACCTGATCTCGCCCGTACGCTGGAGCGGATCGCCGCCAATCCAGACGATTTCTATCATGGCGA
>JBDTLH010000064.1:0-12365 GCA_039934875.1 Acidobacteriaceae bacterium
AAAAAAGCTCCCGTCAGTTGTAGTTTGGGGGATCGGTGGAATCCGCGCAATCCGGCCTGTGTTAACTGAGTTGGTGCACTAATCCTTTGAATCTGCGGCCGCGGTGCTCATAGCTCTGAAACTGGTCGAAGCTGGCGCATGCCGGAGAGAGCAGCGCGATTTCGCCCGGCAGCGCTGCCTCTGAAATTATCCCTATTGCGCGTTCCAGCGTCTCCGCGCGGACCACATCAACCCCGCTTCCGCCCAAATGCGACTCTACTTTTTCGGCGGCTGCGCCGATGGTGTAAACGCGTAACACCCTCTGTTGCAGCAAGGGAACCAGCACGCGATAATCGCTGTCCTTGTCCTTGCCCCCTAGTATCAAATGTATGCCGGAGGGAAATGATTCCAGCGCCTTCATCGTCGCATCCACATTCGTCGCCTTGGAGTCGTTGAAATACTGCACGCCTTTGTGCTCCGCTACGAACTCGAGGCGATGCTCAACCGCGCGGAACTCGCGAACGCCATCGCGAATAGCTTCATCCACGCATCCGGCCGCTTTGGCCGCCAGCACGGCTGCCAGCACGTTCTCGACGTTGTGCGCGCCCTTCAGGGGAATGTCACTCACTGCCAGCAGCTCTTGCTCATGGCCCAACCGCGAACGGAACACGATCAGGCCGTTGCGCACAAACCCGCCGATCGGGACCTCGCGCTGCGCGCTGAACATCCAGGGTTGCGCTTTGCTGGTGAGCGCCAGATCGGCGGCGGGCTGATTGTCTGCATTTAATATGGCAAAGTCTTCCGGCTCTGAATTTTCGAATAGCCGCGCCTTGGCCGCAATGTAGTTCGCCATGCCGCGGTGGCGGTCGAGATGGTCGGGGGTGATATTGAGCACAGCACCAATCTGCGCGCGAAAGCTTTCAACAGTTTCAAGCTGGAAACTCGAAATCTCGAGCACGCTCCAACCATCAGCCGAGGAGTCGCCAATCAGGTTGGTCACCGGACTTCCGATATTGCCGCCAACTTGAACCCTGAAGCCAGCCTTTTCCAGCAGTTTGCCGCATAGCGCGGTAGTCGTGGTCTTGCCGTTTGATCCGGTAATCGCGATAATTCTGCCCTTGAGAAACCACGACGCCAACTCCACCTCGCCCACTATGGGAATTCCCAAAGCTTGGGCTTGCTGTAATTGCGGCTGGTTTGCGGCCACTCCCGGGCTTACCACAATCAAATCCTGCATGCGAAAGGTGCGTTCGCCGTGGCCGCCGGTCTCGATGCTGATCCCCGCATCCAGCAGGCGGGGCAGTTCGCTGCGCAATTGTTCCTCCGCGCGAGCGTCGGAGGCAGTCACTCGCGCCCCCCGCCCCGCTAGAAACAAAGCCGAAGCGATGCCGGATTTCCCCAATCCCACCACCAGCACGCGTTTGCCCGCGACCTCATGCATCGATCAACCTACCGCGTCGAAAATTTGTAAATCGTTGTCTGATGGTCGTGTTGACCCGGCTTTAATTCGGTGCTGGGGAAGTTCGGGTGGTTAGGCGAGTCGGGATAATGCTGCGCCTCCAGACAGAGCCCATCTCGCATGGAGTAAATGTGTCCGCCCTTGCCCTTCACTCCGTCGAGATGGTTGCCGGTGTAAAACTGCAAGCCTGGCTCGGTAGTCGAAACGCTCAGCACACGCCCGGATTCGGGCGAGTAAACTTCAGCCACCTGCGTCAGCTTGCCGCCGTTATCCAGCACGTAGTTGTGGTCGTATCCCATGCCCAACTTCAATTGATCGCTCTTCTCGTTGATCCGCTGATCAACCGCATGGTGGATTTGGAAGTCAAACGGGGTATCGCGCACCGGCTGCAACTCTCCAGTGGGTATCAGGTCGGCATTGACCGGCGTAAACTCTTGCGCGTGGATCTGCACCTTGTGTTGCAGAATGTCTCCATCACCTTCGCCTTTCAAATTGAAATACGAGTGGTTGGTCAAATTCACCACCGTGTCCTGGTCAGTGGTCGCCGTGTATTCCAGCAGAAGTGCATTATTCGCGAGCGTGTAGCGCAGTGTGACTGTAAGATTGCCGGGAAAACCCTGGTCTCCATCGGGACTGAGGTGCGTGAACTCCACTCCGTTGCGTATCTGCTTCGCTTGCCAAACCGCTTTGTCGAAGCCAACCGGGCCCCCGTGCAGCGCATTATCGCCGTCGTTCTTGGGGACGTGGTATGTCTTGCCGTCAAGCGAGAAGGTACCGTGGGCAATGCGGTTGGCATAGCGTCCGATGGTGCCGCCGAAGTGGGGATCATTTTTCTTAACGTAGTCATTCAAGGTGTCGAAGCCCAGCGCCACGTCCGCCACTTTACCGTTGCGGTCAGGGGTCTTGATCGACGCAACGATGGCGCCATAGGCCATCACGCGGACTTCATACTTACCCTCAGCTAAGGTGTAGATATCGATTGCCGTTCCGTCCGGCATCTTGCCGAATTCGGCCTTGGTGACCTTGGTTTCTGCTTGCGCGTGCATCACACCCATCAAAAGTGTAATGGTAAGACAGAGCAGGGTGCGCTTCGTGGTGGTTCGTTTCTTCATCATCTCCATCTTGAAATCCCCAGTATCAACGTAGCTTGAGAGTTGTAAGTGCAAACAGCGCAAACACCAATGCCGCAATCCAGAACCTGACGATCACCTTCGATTCACTCCATCCCAGCAGCTCGAAATGATGGTGCAGCGGGGCCATTTTAAAAATTCTTTTGCCATGCCGCAGTTTATACGAGCCTACCTGCAACATCACCGACAACGCCTCCAGGACGAAGACGCCGCCGATAAAGGGCAGCAGCAATTCCTGCTTAATCACCACTGCGACCGTGCCGATTGCGCCACCGAGGGCCAGGGACCCTACGTCCCCCATGATTATTTCGGCGGGATGCGCGTTGTACCAAAGAAAACCGATGCTCGCCCCCACCATGGATCCGCAAAAGATGGTGAGCTCGCCGACCTGCGGCATCTTCTGCAGGTCCAGATATTCAGCAAACTGCGCGTGCCCACTTAGATAGGTGAGCACGGTGAGCGCCCCCGCCGCGATGATGGTGCATCCGATCGCGAGTCCGTCGAGGCCGTCCGTCAAGTTGACAGCGTTGCTCGAACCCACAAGCACCAGCACGGTAAATGCAATAAACGGCAAAAAAGCGATCGGCCACAGATGCGGATGGCCGAGAGGCGCGGAGAATACCAGGTTTGGATGGAAATTTTTGGCGAAGGGAACAATAAGCCTGGTTGAATAAAGTTTCAGCGACTGCATCCAGATGAGCGCCATTGCCACAGCGACAGAGGTAGCGGTTTGCAGCAACAACTTATTGCGTCCGCTCATCCCCAGGTTGCGCCGGTGAACGGTTTTCAGGTAATCGTCGCTGAAGCCGATGCTGGCGAACGCTAGAGTGGAGAGCACGGTCAACCATACGAAACGGTTGCTGAGGTCCGCCCACAACAGGGTGGGCACCAGAATGGAGATGGTGATCAGCACCCCACCCATGGTGGGAGTGCCGGCTTTTTTCTGGTGCGCCTGCGGCCCCTCTTCGCGAATATATTGTCCGATCTGAAATTCGCGCAGCTTGCGGATGATTAGCGGGCCCACGAACAATCCGATAAACAGCGCGGTAAGGCTGGAAAACGCAGTACGGAAGGTCAAGTAACGGAATATACGAAACGGAGTCAAGTGGTGCGCCAGAAAGAGCTTCTGATAGAGCAGCCAATAGAACAATGAACTCTCCTGCACCTAATACTATCGGCACATCAATTCTATGGGGACAAATTCGCATTCACTGGGATTTAGCGCTGTTCTCGAATACCTCGAGCGCAGCTTCAAGCCGCACTCCGCGCGAGGCTTTCAGCAGTACTGCATCGCCGTCTCGCAGATTGGCTATCATCCATTCGCCGGCTGCTTGCGGGGTGGCGACAAATTCAGCCTGCGCTCCGTCCTCGCGGGCTGCTGCGACCAGCGCGGCAGCATGGCCGCGCACCCCCAGTATCAGGTCGACGCGATGGGCCGCGATGATTCGCCCGCACTCGCGATGCATCTGCTCCGCGCCGTCGCCCAGCTCCAACATCTCGCCGATGATGGCGATTCTGCGTTGCGCCGGGACCTTCGCCAGCGCATCGGCCATTGCTTTTAAAGCCTTGGGATTTGAATTGTAGCAATCGTTGATGATGATTACGTTGCCGCCGCCGGGCAGCACCAGATGCAGCACCTCGCCGCGCATTTGGCCTGCTTTAAGCATGCCAATTGCGGCGGTACATTCCGCAAGTGAAATGCCCGAAGCCATGCCCGCGGCTACCGCCGCCAGAGCATTGAGAAGATTGTGCCGTCCAATCAGCGGGAGCCGCGCATGGGCGGTCGAGACTCCTAGGCACTCTACCGTCCGCGAACAGCCGATATCGAACTCCGTACCCAGCGCGCCGCGGTCGCTGATGCGCTCCGCCCACACGTCCGCCCCCGGCCCTATGCCAAAAAAGAGCACCTTGCCCGGATACTTGCCGCCGAACTGGCGGACGCGTTCATCGTCGCCATTAAGAATGACTACGCCCCCAGGCTTGGTGTTCTCGATCAGCTCGAACTTCGCCCGCGCCACTCCTTCGATACCATCCAGAAAATTGCCCGCATGGGCCACGCCAATGTTAGTCACTATCGCCCAATCCGGCTCGGCGATTTTGCAGAGCGCGGCAATCTCGCCCGCATGGTTCATGCCCATCTCGATGACGGCAACGTCATGTTCCGGCTCCAGCCGAAGCAGTTGCAAGGGAAGTCCGAAGTGGTTGTTCAGGTTTCCTTCCGACTTCAGAACCTTGTATTGACTTCCCAGCACTGCCGCTGTCGCGTCCTTCGTCGTGGTCTTTCCCGCCGACCCGGTCAGACCAATCACCCGCTTGCCCCACCTGCGGCGGACGAAATTCCCCAAATCTTGAAGCGCCTGGAGAGGGTCGTCCACTGGCAACACATTTCGCAACCCCGCAAGATTCTCCATGCGCGCCCGTGAGATCACCGCAAACCCGCCACCCTCGATTACACCGCTTACAAAATCATGCGCGTCATAGCGCTCTCCGCGGATGGCAAAAAAAAGCTCACCCGGCTTTATGGTGCGCGAATCGATGGAATACCCCTGAGCTATGCTCTTGGGGTCGAACTCGCCCACTGCTCCGAGCGTCTGCGCGATCTCCGCTAAACTCAGCTTCAAAGAATTTTGCCCTCACCTTTGTTTGTGTGCTGCGCGTTCCTGTGGTGAAGAGCGCTCTTCGCTTCCTTTGCATCGTCGAAGGGAAACACGCCTTGGCGCGTAGTTTGGGTCTTCTCGTGCCCCTTACCCGCGATCACCACAACATCGCCTGCGGACGCCTCGCGAATTGCGAGCTCAATTGCCTCGCGCCGATCGGCCTCCACTTGGATTTCGACGTCAGTTGCCCGCAACCCGGGCAATATCTCTCCGATAATCGACAGTGGATCTTCGCTGCGGGGATTGTCCGAGGTTACCACTACAAAATCGCTTGCCTCGCCCGCTGCCCGTCCCATTCTGCAGCGCTTGCCGCGGTCGCGGTCCCCCCCGCACCCAAAGACCGTGATCACACGGCATTTCCCCGCCAATTCGCGTGCAATGCGCAGTACGTTTCGCAACGCATCATCGGTATGTGCATAGTCCACCACCACAGTAAACGGTTGTCCGCAATATACTCGCTCGAAGCGTCCCGGCGCGGCACGGACCTGCTCCACGCCTGCGGCAATCTGGTCGAGCGATAGCCCGCGGGCATGCGCCGCTGTTGCCGCCGCCAACAAGTTATAAAGATTTATCCCGCCGATCAGCGGAAAGCGCAATGCCACTGCGCCGAACGGAGTCTTCCAGCGAAAGCTTGTATCTTCCGCGCCGAACTTTGTGTCCTCGGCCCGCCAGTCTCCCTCTTCCATCCCATAGGACCGCACCTCCGCCACGGAGCGCGAATACATCAGCTTCCGCCCATACTCGTCGTCCGCATTGACCACCGCCACCCGCGGCGCGCTCGCCCCCGTGCCCTCAAAGAGCAACTGCTTCGCCGCAAAATACGACTCCATCGACTTGTGATAATCCAGATGGTCCCGCGTCAGATTGGTGAAGATCGCAGTGTCGAAGTGCAGCCCCCACACCCGCCCTTGATCGAGGCCGTGCGACGAGACCTCCATCGTGACCTCGCGCACGCCAGCGGAGACTGCCTGCGAAAGGATGCGCAGCAGATCGAGCGATTCCGGCGTCGTGTGCGGGGAGGCCAGCACCTCTCCCGCGATTTGATATTCGATCGTCCCGATCAGAGCTGTCCTGCGTCGCGCAGAGTTCAGCAGCGAATCGAGCAGGAACGTTGTCGTCGTCTTCCCATTCGTTCCGGTCACGCCATTCAGCGCAAGTTTCCGTTCGGGATGTCCAAAGAATTTCGCAGCCACCTCCGCCATCGCGCGCCGCCCCTGCGGCACAACCGCGAGTGCAATCGCTCCCTTGTTCAGATTACCCGCGTCCGCTGAATCGGAGACCACCGCCACCGCTCCGCGCTCAATCGACGCTTCGATAAACTTGTTCCCGTCGGTGGTCTCGCCCTTGATCGCCAGAAACAATCCACCCGGATCGACTTTGCGCGAATCATGAGCCACAGACGTTATCTCCGGGTTAGGCCCCGCGGAGAGAATGCGCGCATTCAATGGCAACAAATCTTTGAAACGCATTTCGAATCCAGCCGTACTCATCTTCGCACGAAACTCGTGTCAGCCGAATTCATGATGAAATAGCAGTGTGCCCGCAGACAACGCTCCCCTCATCGAAGGTGTGGACTACTACCTCGAGAATGGATACTTCGTCTTCACCGAACTTTATCTGCTCAAGCGCGGAACCTGCTGCGAATCCGGATGCCGCCATTGTCCCTACGGCTTCGGCCCCGAAGGGTTAAAACGCAAGCTGGCGAGAAAACAGCAACCAGGATAGGACCGATCCTACTCATAGCGCAGCGCTTCCGCCGGCAGCACCCGCGATGCCGAGTCGGATGGATAAATCGTCGCGAGATACGAGATCACCAACGCCACCAGCGCAACCACCACAGCATCCCACGCGCGCGGCGCAAACGGCACGTAGTCAATCGAATACACCTCCGCCGACAGCTTAATCAAGTGATAGCGCGAGCCCAGCAGCGCCGTCGCCTCTCCTATCACCAGCCCCAGCGCCGTTCCCGCCAAGCCGATCAACATACCTTGCAGGATAAAAATGCGCCGCACCTGCGCCCGCCGCACCCCCATCGACATCAACACCGCAATGTCTTTCGTCTTCTCCATCACCAGCATGATCAGCGAGATCAGAATATTGAGCGCCGCCACAAAGACGATCAGCCCGATGGTGATGAAGGTCACTATTTTCTCTAACCGCAGTGCGCGAAAAAGCGGACGGTTCTGTTCCATCCAATTGGTTGCCGAGAATCCCGGGCCCGCAGCCTCCGCCAACTGCTCGCCCACCTTCGGCGCTAGATAGAGATCGTCGAGCTTGAACTCAATCACCGAAACTACGTCGCCCAGACCAAACAACTTCTGCGCGCTCGCGAGCGAAGTGAACGCCCAGTTATTATCGTAATCGTAGAAGCCCGAAGCAAACGTGCCCACCACCCGAAAGCGTACGTACTTGGGAACGATGCCGAACGGCGTCAGCTCCCCTTGCGGGCTGGTAACAAGAACCAGTTCGCCGATCTTCGCGCCGATCGCCTCGGCGAGGTCTTTACCCAGCACAATCGGCGGATAGCTTTCCTTGGCCGCTCCCTCTTCTTGGAGCGGCGCAATAGAACCGGCATTGACCGACTGCAAGAGATCACTCACGCGTTTTTCATCTTGCGGCACAACTCCCTTGAGCACCATGCCTTGTGCTCGGGCTCCGCGCGACACCAGCACCTGGTCGTAGATCGCCGGGGCCGCCGCCGCCACATGCGGCTGCTTTTCCAAACGCGCCATCAAGTCGCGCCAGTTGAGGATGCCATCGTCCAGCTTGCGCAGCAGATTTACATGTGAGGTCGAGCCCAGCAGCCGTTCTTGCAGGTCCTGCCGGAATCCGTTATTGATCGCCAGCGCAATGATCAGCGACGCCACTCCGGCGGCCACGCCAATGATCGAGATCACAGTAATGACCCCGATCACCGCCTGCCGCCGTTTGGCGCGCAAATACCGGGCCGCGATAAACAATTCAAACCGCACGCCTCATCTTAGCGGAATCTGCTATCGCTCAGTTTCAGACTTCGCAAAGACAAATTCGAAGCCGACATTGCGCCCCTCGCGGTAGCGTACCGTCACATCCATCGCCGTGCTGGATTGGCTACGCGGCTCAACAATCAGGATCCGCAACTCGCCCTCATCCACCAGATAATCTGCGACTGCATCGGAGGAGCAATGGATCAGCACTCCGCTGCCGCTTATCTTTGATATACGGCCCAGCTCGCCGCCATTGGAATCGAGTGCCCGCGCGTCGTCCGCTAGAGAAGTGCGAAGAAAATATCTGCGTTCCGATGTTGTGCACGAAGAAGTCATCGATTAGGCCGAAGATGTTTATAGCACGTTACAAGAGCTTCGCATCAGCACCAACGTAATCAGTGTAGTAACCTATGCAGCGGCCAGCAGGTGACTATGAACTCAATCCCGCAACCCGCGCTCGTTATCACTGATATCGGACAAATCGCCATTCCCGTGAATGACATTGATCGAGCCACCGCCTTCTATCGCGACATTCTAGGTTTGCGGATGCTCTTCGCCGCCGGACCGCTATCGTTCTTCGGCCGGCAGCGTGCGAGTCATGCTAACGCCGCCTGACCGTGCGGAGCTCGCTCCACCCGGCTCCATCCTTTACTACAAAGTCGCCGATCTCGATGCCGCATTCTCCGCCAGAGGCGTTCCCGCAGAAGCACCGCCGCGCCTCATCGCCAGAATGCCCGACCACGAGTTATGGATGGCGGCTTTGCGCGACAGCCAAGGCAACTACTTCGAACCCATGTGCGAAAGACGCTGACTTTTATTTCGCCGGCGGCAACTGGCTGACCACCTTTCCATTCTGGTCAAGGAACTGCAAGACCTCTACCAGCCGTGGCTAACCCAACCACCACAATAAAATAAGCATTGATTCAGGCGGTATCCGGGCTCGCGGCAGTCTTATGGCGTGGAGCCCGGGGTTATTGATGGTGATGGTCGAGACGGCGCGGCGAGCGGGATCAGCGTCTTGATATTCTCGCGAGAACTGAAGCATCGACGGCGGTTTAGTGGACGCCTTTCCCCTTGACACCAGCGCCTGCTCACCTGACGATTGCAAAGAATGAACTTTTCTCTGCTCGATTGGTCCGCCATAATCGCTTATCTCGGCATTACCCTGGTCTTGGGGCTGTGGTTCCGCGGCCGCTCGGGCAAGAGCATGGACGATTATTTCGTCTCCGGGCGCAACGTGAACTGGTGGCTCGCGGGCACCTCGATGGTGGCGACTACCTTCGCCGCCGATACGCCGCTGCTGGTTACGGGATTGGTTTATACACAGGGCATCTCCGGCAACTGGCTGTGGTGGGGGATGCTGCTCTCGGGGATGATGACGGTGTTCCTATACGCCCGGTTGTGGCGGCGCTCCGGGCTGCTGACCGATGTGCAGTTCGCGGAACTGCGGTATCACGGGAAACCGGCGGCGTTTCTGCGCGGATTCCGTGCGGTCTATTTCGGCTTCCTGATGAACTGCCTCATTTTGGGATGGGTCACCAAGGCTATGGTAAGCATCGTGGGCACGACCTTTGCCAACACGCCGATGCTGCGCAACACCAGCACATTTCTGACCGCACACTTCGGTTCGGTGTGGGCGGGGAACGATGGGGCGGCGCTGGCGATCTGCGTCTTCGTGCTCATCCCCTTCACTGGGTTATATGTTTCACTGGGCGGTTTGTGGGGTGTGCTGTGGACTGATCTTTTTCAGTTCGTACTGAAGATGTCGATTGTGATTGTGATTGCGTGGTATGCGGTGATCTCAGTGGGCGGCATGGATTCGATGATTGCGCGGCTGGGGGACGCCCAGAGGGCGCATCCTGGATCAGCCAATCCGCTCAACTTCTTTCCCACGTTTACGCATGGGTTTTCGAGCGAGCCGCTGTGGATGATTCCGGTGGTCACGTTTGTGATGAATGTGGCGTTGCAATGGTGGGCATCCTGGTATCCGGGTGCCGAGCCGGGCGGCGGGGGATACATTGCGCAGCGCATTTTTTCATCGCGTGATGAGAAGCAGGGGCTGCTCTCGGTATTGTGGTTCAACATCGCCCAGTATGCGATCCGTCCCTGGCCGTGGATCATCACGGCGCTGGCTGTCATTCTGCTCTATCCCAATCTGAAGCAGCCCGAAACGGGATACATGCTGGTGCTCAACAATCAGGTGCCGCACTGGTTCATCGGTATCGCCATGGCGGGATTTCTGGCGGCGTTCATGTCCACCATCGCCACACAGCTCAACTGGGGCGCGTCTTATCTGATTGCGGATTTCTACCGCCGGTTTTTGAAGCGCGACGCCAGCGAGCGTCACTATGTGAACGCGTCGCGCATTTGCACGGTGCTGCTGGTGATCGCCGCTGCGTACGTATCGGTGGTATTGAAATCCATCGCCTCCGGGTGGGAGGCGGTGCTGGAGGTAGGCGCGGGTACGGGCGCCGTCTATCTGCTGCGCTGGTACTGGTGGCGCATCAACGCCTGGAGCGAGATCTCCGCCATGGCGTGCTCTCTGGTGGTGACCGTAGTCCTCAATGTGGCGCATCCGTTTTCCGGGACCGCCCCGGTAGTCTTTGGCAAGACCGCAATCACGACCACGATTATCACCTCGATTGTGTGGCTGGCGGTGACCTTCCTCACCCGCGCCGAACCGGATTCGGTGCTGCTCAGTTTCTATCGCAAGGCGCGCCCAGACGTTCGTGGCTGGAAGCCGATCGCTGCGCGCTTTCCCGGCTTGCCGCAGACTCGAGATCTGGGACCTAACCTGTGGGCATGGGTGCTGGGATGCGCGATGGTTTATCTGCTGCTCTTCGGCACAGGGAAACTGCTGCTTCGCCAACCGTTGCAGGGTGCGATCATGCTGGCAATAGCAGCGGTGACGGCGGTACTGCTCTATCGCGGGGTCATCAAGAACTTCGCATCGGAGACGCCGGAGGAGCTAAATCCGGCGGCTTCTATTCCGGTTGCGGTGGGGAGGAGCCCGCACTGACCGCCTGCGTAGCTAATAAATTGAGTTATACAGCCGTCGGGATCTTCTTTGTTCCGCGCTTGTTTTTTTGCCAGGCATAATAGGCTCGAACGGCGAACAAGGCGGCGAGTATGCAGGCGAAGATCATGGGGTCCTTGTGGTCCGCCTTCTGGCCCCAGTAGAAGTGGATGATGGCCAGCACCGCGCATAAGTATGTCAGACGGTGAAGCAGGTTCCAGCGCTTACCGCCAAGCCTGCGGATCCATCCCAAGGTGGAGGTGGCGGCGAGGGGTAGCAGCAGCAGCCACGCCGAGAATCCGACGAGGATGAAGCGCCGCTTCAACAGGTCGGGAAGGATGCTGGCCCACACGAAATTCTGATCGAACCAAAGATAGGCGAAGAAGTGGCAGGAGGCATAGAAGAAGGCGAAGAGGCCGACCAGGCGGCGAAAGCGGATGAGCCAGTTCCAGCCGGTGATGCGGCGCGCGGGCGTGATGGCAAGGGTGGCCATGAGCAGGCGAAGCGTCCACTCGCCGGTGAAGTGCTCAATTTCGGAGAGCGGGTTCGCGCCCAGATTGTTGGTGGCGATGCCATATCCAAGGTACGCGAGCGGAATAAACAGCGCGATCCAGACTGCGATCTTCAGCAGGACGACGTTGCGCTGGGAGATGGGCTTCGCGGGCATAAGAATGGAATGTCTCAGGAGTGAATCTGTCTGAGGCGAAACGCGAGGTCCTTCGCTGCGCTCAGAATGGCAATAACGAAACCATAACAATATCAAACCAACGATTATGAAACGGATGAGGATGTCGCGCTAGAAGTTCCTTTTGAGGTTCATTCCGGCGTAAAGCGGCGACACTTCGTCATAACCGTTGAACATACGGGTGGGAATCCGTTTCAGATCACCGAGAAAGCTGCCGGTGATGCGCCGTTCCGTCTTCTGGCTCCAGCGGGGATGGTCCACGTTGGGGTTCACGTTTGAGTAGAAACCGTATTCATCGGGCGCCGCCGTGTTCCAGGCGGTCCTGGGCTGGGAATCCACGAAGCGGATTCGGGAGATCGATTTTGCACCCTTGAAGCCATACTTCCAGGGAACGTGCAGCCGCACCGGAGCTCCGTTCTGGTTGGGCAGGTACTCCCCGTAGAGGCCAAAGACCAGCATGGTAAGCGGATGCA
>JBDTLH010000065.1:0-5353 GCA_039934875.1 Acidobacteriaceae bacterium
GATGCGGTGGCGGGGGTATTTGGCGCGGAGCGGGTGGGTGTGCGTATCGCGCCGTTCGGCAAGTCTAATGGAATGCTGCCGGATGAAAATGCGGAAGAGACGTTTCTTTATGTTGCGGGGGAGTTGAGCAGACGCGGAGCGGCATACATTCACGTGGTGCTGGGATTTCCAGATCCGGTAGTGCCGCGTGAATTTCTGGCGAAGTTGCGCCATGAATTCAAAGGCACGCTGATGGTGAACAGCCGATTGACCCAGGAAAAGGCGGAGAGAATGCTGGAGGAAGATGCGGCGGACCTGTTCGCGTTTGGGACGTTATTCATCTCGAATCCGGACCTGCCGGAGCGTTTCAAGAACCATCTACCGTTGGCGGAGGCGGACCGCAAGACGTTTTATGGCGGTGACGCTGAGGGATATACGGATTATCCAGCTTATCCATCTTTCGGGGCAGAACCTCAGATCGGGGAATGAGCATGGTTCAACCATTGCTCGCGAAGCTGGGAGCGAGATATCCCATCATTCAAGCTCCCATGGGAGGAGGGACATCGACTCCGCAGTTGGCAGCGGCGGTATCGAATGCGGGCGGGCTGGGCTCATTGGGCTTGGCGTATGATGCACCGGAGAAGATGGTGGCTGAGATACGCGCGGTCCGAGCGCTGACATCAAATCCATTTCAAGTAAACCTGTTTATCCCACTTGAGGAGCAGCCCAGGGTCGCCATCGAGCCGATGCTGAAGGCGTTGGCGTCGATATATGAGGAGCTTGGGATTGAGGCGCCCACAACCGCTCCGCCGCCGTGGCCATTTGCGTTTGAGCAGCAGATGGAGGTGGTGATCGAGGAGCGCGCCGCAATTTTCAGCTTCACCTTCGGCCTGCTGGAGCAGCGGTATATCGACGCGCTGCATGCACGCGGGACAGTGGTAATCGGTACGGCGACGACGATGGCGGAGGCGGAGCATCTGGCGATCTCCGGCGTGGATGCGATCGTGTTGCAGGGTGCGGAGGCGGGAGCGCATCGCGGTAGTTTTCTTCGGGCGGCGGACGACATGATCGGATTGTTCGCGCTGATACCGCAAGTGGCATTGCGGGTGCAGACCCCGGTAATTGCTTCCGGCGGAATTATGGACGGCCGCGGCATATGCGCGGCGATGGCCCTGGGCGCGGAGGCGGTACAGATGGGCACGGCATTTTTGTTGACGGAGGAATCCGGAGCGAGCGAGATTCACAAGCAGGCGGTGCTGGCGGCGAAACCGGAAGAGACGCAGATCACGCGCGCGTTCTCCGGGCGGAAGGCGCGAGGCATCCGCAACCGCTTTATACGCGAGGTGGAGGCGGCGTGCGTGGAAATCCCGGCTTTTCCCATACAGAATGATTTGACGCGTGCGATGCGGCGCCATGCGGCGAAGGCAGGGAACCCCGATTTTCTGTCGCTGTGGTCGGGGCAGAATGGATCGCTGGGAAGAAGGATGGGCGCGGCGGAGTTGGTGAAAGCGCTTGTAAACGAGGCGGGACTGTAAGCGATGAATGTCCTGATTGCGCATCTGGTTCGGTTTTCGCTGTGGCGTGCGCCGGAGTGGCTGTCGGTGCGGCTGGCAGCGGATTTTCCGGAGCACGAATTTGTGCAGATCAAGTCGTATGAGGAGCTGCCGGAGCGTTTGCCGGAGGCGGATGTATTTGTGGGGATGTCGCTCAAGCCGGAGCAATTCGCGGCGGCGCGGCGGCTGAAGTGGATACATTCTCCGGCGGCGGCGGTGCATCAGTTGTTGTTTCCGGCTCTGATTGAGAGCGATGTGATGGTCACGAATTCGGCGAGCGTGCATGGTCCGGTGGTGGCGGAACATGCCATCGCGCAGGTGTTGGCGTTGGCGCGAGCGTTGCATATTGCGATGCGCTATCAGCAGAAACACGTGTGGGCGCAGGAGCAGATGTGGAATGAGCACGAGAACGCACGTCCGCGCGAGGTGGCGGGCGCGACCCTGTTGGTGGTCGGGCTGGGGCATATTGGTAGCGCGATTGCGGGCCACGCTCGCGCGCTGGGGATGCGTGTGCTGGCGACGCGGGGGCATCCGGAGCGCGGAGGGGGCGCGGCGCATGAGGTGTTCGGCAGTGAGCGGCTGCTGGAATTATTGCCGCGCGCTGATTTTGTGGTGATCGCGGCGCCGGTTACTGGTTCAACCAAGGCGCTGCTGGATGCGGAGGCGTTAGGTCGGATGAAACCGACGGCATACGTGATCAATGTGGGCCGGGGCGCGTTGGTGGATGAAAATGCGCTGATCGAGGCCCTGAAAAGTTGGAGGATTGCGGGGGCGGCGCTGGACGTTTTTGTGCAGGAGCCGTTGCCGACGGACTCCCCACTGTGGGGCCTGGAGAATGTATTGCTGACGCCGCATATTGCAGGATTGACGGAGAACGCGTGGCAGCGGCACTATGAGTTGATCCGGGAGAATTTCGGGCGGTTTATCAGGGGAGAGCCGCTGCTGGGGCTAGTAGATAAGCAGCGGGGCTATTGACCCGCTTTGCTGGTTCAACGGGGGCGGCAGATTTTAAGCGGCAGACCGGGTGAGAAGATCTTTTTGGCGCTTCCTCCAATTTGAAGGTTTACCACCACTGGCACGCAAAGATTCGCCCAGCGTCCAGATGGCCACTCCAATATTCACCACGTCCTTTAGCAGACACTGCCCGGGATTTCCGGCAAGCGCGGGAAACCCATATCCCGGCTGGACGACCCCTGGGGTACTAATCAGGAAGCTCAAAGTGATGATAAACATCGCAATCGCTCCCAAACTGCCGAGGATCGAGACCTTCGGCAAGACAGGTCTGACGGCAATCAGCAGCGCAATGATAATCTCAACCGTTCCCAGGACGCGCGCAAAGCTGCGCGGATCGAAAATCTCGTAAACCCAGGACATCAGCGGGCTATGAGAAACCAGTGGGAATATATTTTGTGATTCGTAAGCGGTGAACTTCAAACAGCCGATCCAGAAAATGACAAGGACGAGGGCGTAACGGATAATCAAGCCGCCGATCCTCTCAATGTCTGGGGCACGCTCCGCGACTGGCGTTGGATCGGTTCGTTCGATGCTGTCCATTGCTTCTCTCCTTCACTTGAAGTACATGCGTGTTTCTTTCAGTCCTCACGACGTGCAGCCTGCCGTGCCTCAGCCAATGACCTCAGAGCCGCACCGAGCATCTCACGGGCAGCCCAGAACAGCCTCCATGCCGGACCGCCGTCGTTCAAGGAATCAGACTCGCGAAGCTACAAGCCTTCGACCCGCCGCTTTGTTAATAAGCGGCCAGGCCGGAGGCGCCAGTGTTGGCGGGAAGGCCTCCGCTGACCCGGCCCAAGGACGTGAGACTCGCATCCTCCTCGACACGGAAGGCCGCGACCTCACCGGTACCCCTCAGGAGCACGTAGAAGAAATGGCCATCTTCGCTGATGCGTATGTCCGTGGGTTCGCTGGTAAGCCCTAAAACCGCTGCGGTGCCATTAATCAGGTCAAGTTTGCCGTTCTGGCTGGAGCGGAAGCTGGAGATGGTGCCGGTGGCAAAATTCGCCGTGTAGGCATAACGCTCGTCCTTGCTAAGCAGCACCCAGCACGAATCGGTCTGTCCGTTAGGCTCCGATCCGGTAATTACGTCGAGGTCGCCGGTAGCGAAATTCACTCTGTACGAAGATGCCGCCGCCTGATTGGGAAATGGGTTATGGGACTCGGCGACGATCAGGACGCCGTTGCCGCGAAATGTGGCGGCGAATGGCCGTCTCCCGAAAGACTTCTCCGGCCTTACAGTGCTGGGCAGCCCATCCGGCCCGACAGTAAAGGTGTCGATCACGAACGGGCCCGGATTTACGCCTACCTGCGCGGCTTTTAACGTCACCACCAGTACGCGCCCATCCGGACTGAATTCCACATCGCCAGGGACGGCGATAGGGGAACTCAAGGTCCGGGTTGAATTGGGCAACGGTGTCAGAATTCCATTGGCGGCTACCGTGAACCCGGAGATGTTATTGTCCGCGACTGAGCCATGGAGGACATACATCAGATTGCCGTGAAAGGTCAGGCTCTCCGGCACTACGCCGCCCGAGAAGATTTTCTGAATCAGGGTCAACTTAGTTCCGTCGACAGTGAACACGCTGATGTTGTTGCTTCCCGCATTGCACGCATAGAGGAAGCGATGGTCATCACGCAGCACCAGGCCGCTCTGCGTATCGAAATCGTCCCCTTTCCCGCTGCCGCCGGTGGAGACGCTGCCCACCGCCGATAAAGTTCCATCAGCCGCCCTCTTGAAGACGATGATTTGGTTATGGGCGGCGATGTTGGTCATGGCAAACACAGCGCCTTCTCTCTTCGCCTGGGTTGTTGTCGTCGTTTCCTGCGCGAAGCTCGCGCCCGGCTGTGGCAAAGCAAAGGCAACCGCTGAAATAGCCAGCAGTGATGCCAATGGCGCGGTCAGTCTGGATATCCAAGTCATAGTGGCTCCTATTTCTGTTTCAGGTTCCAGCCAAATGTAAACTTGTTTGGTAAAACTCCACGTTCGTTCGCTAACGTCAGTTGTGCTTGTTTTTGCCATACACTCAAACCATTCCGCAGAAGAAAACAATGGGGCCTTTACATCCTGTTGTTTGGTCCGCCCATGATGGATTTGCTGCCTCCGGGTAATCATTATGCCTAGCCAGAAATCTGGAACCCCTGGTCCAGAGCTCAGGAACCATCAAGATTGCGAGATGCTTACTGCTCTCAGTTTCGAGCATTTGCCTCGCGCTCATTCCGCCGGACATCCCCGTCAATACGCGAGGGGATCGTTCTTGTGGACCGCTGACAGCGCCGACCATCTTCTGTACTTCCTGGAGAGAGGGCAAGTCGCAATCAAGTTAAGCGATGAGTTCGGTTGCGAGGTAATTATCAGGGTGATCGAGGTGGGAGAACCATTCGGCGAGCTCTGCTTCTGCTCAAAACGCAATCAACCTCGGCAGAACTGCGCGCAGGCGACGGTCGATTCTGCTGTCCTGGAATTCAAGTTCGATGATTTCATGGTTCACCTGCAACGAAATACCGATGCGCTGAAGGCATTTACCTTCACACTTTGCGAGCGGCTCGCGGACGCCGAGCGGCGAATAGGAGTTCTCTCCTATCGTGGAGCGGAAGCCCGGCTGGGTCGCTTGCTGCTTCAGTTGGCCGCGGCCAGCAACTTGCAGAGTTCCGCGCGAGAGGGCGAGGTGAGGCTGACAGTCGGACACGATGAGCTCGCCCAAATGGCTGCGATGACCAGACCCCATGTGACGGTGACGATGGGAAAATTACGCAATCGGGGCCTGGTGCATTACGATCGCGGGAGCCAGCTCACGGTTAACATTATC
>JBDTLH010000066.1:0-8801 GCA_039934875.1 Acidobacteriaceae bacterium
CCGCGGTGCCTCTGCAATGTCCGGTGGAGCCAAGCCAGAACCAGGCGTTGTCGGCTTCGCTGGGCCACGAGCCGGTGCCGCCGAACACGTTGAATATTCCTCTCGCGTATCGCGCCCCCGAACTGCCCGAAATGACGGCTGCCGAAACCGAGAAGCCAAAAGCGGCGGAGAAGACCGAGACAACTGCGACCACTGCGACGGCCACCCCGACGGCCAAAGAGAAATCACCAGCTCCCGTGGAGGCGGTCCCCACCGTCGCTCCGCCTCCGCCGGTAACAGCGTCACCCCAGGCTCCTGCGACCTCGGTTGCAAAACCAAAATCACGTAACATCTTCAAGCGCTTCTTCCGGAAGATGTTCGCCCGCAGTCCGCAACAGCCAGCGGCCAATAGTCAGTAGCCGGTAGCGATGCCTGATTTCGCAGCTTCGTGACTTGCGGCTCCGCAACTCGTGGTAGATTTCTCTCATCATGCAAGCAGCTTTCATCCGCGCCATCCGTGGCCCGGCCTTCCTTGCCATCTTGTGCGTATCGGCCCTCGCGCAACTCCCGTTTTCGCCGCCGGTTCCGGCCTCTCGTGCCGTCGGATATAAATTCATCAGCGAGGCCCCCCTTCGCGCTGACCTTGAATACCTCACCTCGAAGCCGCTCGCCGGACGCATGTCGCTTTCTCCCGGCGCGGATATGGCGATCCAATTCATCGCTGATGACTTCAAGAAGGCTGGACTTAAGCCCATCGCCAACGGCTCTTATCTGCAGCCGCTGGAGATCATCGAGTACCACCCTGATCTCTCGCAGATGGGTCTCACGCTCATTATCGACGGCAAGCCCCAGAGCTTCGCGTATCTCAAAGACTTCACTGGCGTCTTCCCTCAAACCACAACCGTAAGCGGCGATGTCGTCTTCGCCGGATACGGGATCACCGCCCCCGAGTTCAACCACTACGACGATTACGCCGGCATCGACGTCAAAGGCAAGATCGTCATGATCTTCGACCACGAGCCCCAGGAGGATGATCCAAAATCGATCTTCAACGGCGTAGGCAACACGCGCTACGCGAACGCCCACGTCAAAATCGTAAACGCGCAGAAACACGGGGCCATCGCCGTCCTGCTGGCCAACGAACCCAACCGCAAGCATCCCTCGAACTTTGAGCGGCTCGCCCGAATTAAGGGGCTGCCCGAGCGCTATAAGCTGATGCCGCAACAGCAACTCGCCGACGCCGATACTAGAATCCCGCTCTTCACCATCAGCGACGATGTGGTGAACGCGACCTTCGCCGCCTCCGGACAGAAAGCCTCCGAGGTGCAGGCGCAGCTCGACAAAACGTTAAAACCGGTGAAGGTCAACCTCGCCGGCGTGACCGCGAAGATGAAGATCGTCAACACCGACCGTCGCGTCGCCACGACCTACAACGTTGCCGGATTGCTCGAAGGCGGCGATCCTAAACTCAAAGACGAAACTGTCATCTATAGCGCGCACTATGATCACGACGGAAGCTACGGCGGCAAGATGTATCCCGGCGCCGACGACAATGGATCAGGCACGGTAGGCGTGATGGAACTGGCGCGCGCCTATGCCGCGAACGTATCTGGCACAAACGGGGCCACGCCCAGGCGCAGCATTCTGTTCATCGTCTTCGCCGCCGAAGAGCGCGGGCTGCTGGGCAGCTACTATTACGCTGCGCATCCGGTGCGCCCGCTTGCAACCACGCGGGCACAGATCAACTTCGACATGATCGGACGCAATGAGACACCGAGCGCACAGACCAACGGCCTCATTCAGATTGCCGCTGATACCTCGAGCGAACTCAATCTTATCGGGACCAACAATTCGCCTGATTACAAAGCGACCGTTGCGCAGGCCGACCAGACCGTCGGCCTCAAGCTCAACTACAAGTGGGACCAGGATGCCGCCCTCAATGTGTTTCAGCGCAGCGACCAGTTCCCCCTAGCGTTGCATAACGTCCCCGCCGTCTGGTGGTTCACCGGATTTCATCCCGACTACCACCAGCCCACCGACACCATTGAGAAGATCAATTTCGAGAAGATGGTGAAGATATTGCGGCTGGCATATTTGAGCGGATTTCAATTTGCGGATACGGCGAGTCCGCCGAAGTATCAGGAGAGGGTGGAGGACTGCGGCTGCACGTTGCCATGATTCTAGGAAAGAAGATGAAGTCGAAGGCACAGTAATAAGCGCCAGGCTGGCTGTTTACCGCGGCGATTGCAGAAGGCGAGAACAACGGCATGGTAGCAGACGGCGTCTTGGTGCGTGTCAACGTGTCCAGAAGATACTTGGATTGCCGATTACTGGGCGCTAAAGAAGCTGCTTCGTTTCTTCTGATTAGTCGAAATCAATTATTATTCTCAGCGTGATAATCATTCTCTCCGTGCTGCTGGCATTTGCTTCCACTACCTTCGCCCAGACTCCTCTCACCCCCACTGAAACCAAGATCGTGCAGACTGTGAATGCCGAAAATCCGCAGGCGCTCGATCTCATCCGGCAACTGGTTGAGATCAACAGCGGCACGCGCAACCTCGAAGGGGTACGTGCGGTGGGCAAGGTGCTCATCCCGCAGTTCGAAGCACTGGGTTTTCACGTCCGCTGGGTCCCCATGGACGAAGTTCAACGCGCGGGAACATTGGTTGCCGAGCATCTCTGTCCCGCTGGAACAGGCAAATGCGGAAAGCGCATGTTGCTCATCGGCCACATGGATACTGTGTTTGAAAAGGACAGCCCCTTCCAGCATTACTCGGTGAACGGCACCACCGGCACCGGCCCAGGCGCGAGCGACATGAAGGGCGGACTGGTCGTCATGCTCTATGCGCTCAAGGCGATGCAGGCGGCGGGAGCGCTCGAGAACAGCGAGATCACCGCCGTGCTCAGCGGCGATGAAGAGTCGGCCGGACGTCCAGTCGCCATCGCCCGGCGAGACATGATCGAGGCAGCCAAACACAGTGATGTTGCGCTGGAGTTTGAAGGACAGGCGCGCGAGCACGGGACCTATTTCGGCAGCACCAGCCGCCGCGGCAGCATCGAATGGCATCTCGAAGCCACCGGTTCCACCGGACACTCCGCGGGAATTTTCTCCCCCAGCGTGGGATACGGCGCTATTTACGAGATCGCCCGCATCCTCGATACCTTCCGCACTCAGGTACCCGAACCCAATCTCACCTTCAGCGTCGGGCTGGTCGTGGGCGGTACCACCGCGCAACTCAATCCTGATGGGACTAGCGGCACCGTGACCGGTAAAGACAATATCATTCCGCCCATCGCCTATGCCAACGGAGACATTCGCGCCCTCTCCAACGATCAAGCTGCGCGCGTGGAGCAGAAGATGCAGGCGATCGTCGCCCAGCATCTGCCCAGGACCAATGCGACCATAAAGTTTGATGAGGGGTATCCCTCGATGGCGCCCACTGCCGGCAATCGCGCGTTACTCGGTATGCTCAACCAGGTCAATCGCAGCCTGGGGAAGCCTGAGATGCCGGAACTCGATCCCATGAAGCGCGGCGCGGGAGACGTATCCTTCGTCGCTCAATACGTGGACGCGCTGGCGGGCGTCGGCGCCAGCGGCTCCGGCGCGCACGCCGCGGGAGAGACCATCGACCTCTCCGCCCAGCCGCTCAACACCAAACGCGCGGCACTGCTGATGTATCTCTTGACCCAAGTCGATGCCGGTAAAAACCTGACGGATTTGTCTGCGCCGAAATGAGTGGTTCGCTCCGCGCGATGCTCTTGCCCACCCGACCGCATCCACTCGCATCTCAACGTTCATGAGAATAAGAGAAATCAGCGATCATCTGGTCCAGCTCATGGCGCTGAAGTTCTTCAACTGCTACCTCGTCCGCGAACCCGGCGGTCTCACGCTGGTGGACACGCTCAACGCCGGAAGCGGCAGCGCTATTCTTGAAGCCGCTGTTCCATTCGGCTCGATTCGCCGCATCATTATCACCCATGCTCATTTCGATCACGTGGGATCGCTCGATGAGCTGGCCGAGAACTTGCCCGGAGTACCGGTAATGATCAGCGCCCGCGAGGCCCGCTTAGTGGCCGGCGATCTGGCGCTCGACCCACGCGAGCCACACACCGACCTCAAGGGCCCGGGCGGACTGGGAAAGTTTCCGCGGAAGAACGCGCGCCCTGACGGTTTTCTCGCCGATGGATCTTATGTTGGTTCGCTGCGCATCATCGCCACACCCGGCCACACGCCGGGACACATTTCGTTGCTTGACGTGCGTGATGGCACGCTCCTAAGCGGTGACGCTTATAAAACCCAGGGCGGCGTTTCTACCTCGGCTGTCATTGACCCGCTCTTCCCCATTCCCGGATTGGCTACATGGAACCAGGAATTCGCCTATCGCAGCGCCCTGCACCTGCGCGGCTTCGCCGCCAAACGCCTTGCGCCAGGCCACGGGCCGGTAGTCGAAAGTCCCCTGCAAGAGATGGATACGGCACTGCGCGATGCGGAGAAATCCCTGCGCGCCTATCGCGCGGCCTAGACTCGCGCTCTACATCGCGATCAGCGGCACCGCTACAATCGCCAGCACGCTGCCGATCGCCTGCACCCGGTGCACATGCTCGTGGTTGATGAAGTACGCCAGCAGCACCGTCGTGATGGGATAAAGCGAGGATAGTGCCGCCGCCACATCCAGCCTGCCATGCTGCGTCGCCAGCATGAACAGCGCGTTGCCGATCGTGTCGAACGATCCTGCAGCCACGATCAGCCACCATGAGCCGCTGCCCCGCTCGCGATCGCGCGTGACAAGAATGATCGCCCCTGCGGTCACCACTGACGCCAGACGCGCGACGCTCAGCGGCCACAAAACGTGGGCCGTGCCTGCACGCTGCATGCCTACCAGGAAGATGCCGAATCCGACGCCCGCCAGAATCGCCAGACCCAGCCCGCGAGGCGGCCCGCTCATTTTGCCCGGACGCGAGACCAGCACGATGCTGATTGCCGCCAGAACGAAGCCGGCGATTTGCAGCGGCTTGGGCGCGCCTTGTGTACGGAAGCTGAGAAAGACCGGCAGAGCGGTGGTGATAATCGCCGCCACCGGGGCGTTGATGCCCATGGACCCGATGGCCAGCGCGCGATAGAAGGCGGCCAGCGCCAGCCCTCCGGCCACGCCCCCAATAGCGCCCCACAGCACTGCATTCCACGCCGGCAATGGCTCGTGGACAAGCAGCGCCAGCAGTACCGCAAGCAGCAATCCGGTGCCGTGCGCGCCCAGCACTACGCGGAAGGGGCTGCGCGTCTTGGTCGCCATGCCGCCGGAAAAATCGCCCGCGCCCCAGAACAACGAGCAGCCGAGACTGAGCCCTGACGACGCCCCGCTCACTGCGGCAGGATGCCCAGTCGCTTGCCGACTTTCTTGAGTGTCTCAAGCGCCTGGTCCATCATCTCTGGCGTGTGATTGGCGGTCATGATGGTGCGGATGCGCGCCTTGCCCTCAGGCACGGTGGGGAATGCGATGCCGGTTCCCAGCACGCCCTCATCGAAGAGCTTGCGCGAGAATTCCATGGTCAGCCGTCCGTCGCCGACGATGATTGGCGTGATCGGCGTCTCGCTCGCCGGTGTGGTTACCCCGCCGATGTTGAAACCCAGTGCGCCCAACTCACGCTTGAAGTAGCGTGTGTTCTCCCACAGGCGGTCAATGCGCTCTGGCTCTTGTTCCAGCAAATCGAACGCCGCCATGCAGGTCGCGGTCACCGAGGGCGGATGTCCGGTGGAGAAGAGAAACGGACGCGCGCGATGATAGAGAAACTCAATCAGGTCTTTCGAGCCGCAGACGTATCCGCCAATCGAGCCGATGGCTTTCGACAACGTGCCGACTTGAATATCCACCCGCCCATCCACGTGGAAGTGGTCCACCGTACCGCGCCCGTTGCGCCCCAGCACGCCCGATGCGTGGGCGTCATCGACCATCATGATCGCGCCATACTTTTCCGCCAGATCGCATAGCCCGGGCAGCGGGCCGATATCGCCGTCCATCGAGAACACGCCGTCCGTGATAATCAGCTTGCGCCCCGGCTCGTCCTTCACCTCTTCCAGCAGTTGCTCGGCGTGCGCGACGTCTTTATGGCGATAGACCTTGATCTTTGCCTTCGATAAGCGCGCGCCGTCGATGATCGAGGCGTGGTTCAACTCGTCGGAGATGATGAAATCTTCTTTGCCCAGGATGGAACTCACCGTGCCCGCATTCGCCGTGAATCCCGATTGGAAGACCACGCAGGCTTCTACATTCTTGAAGCGCGCGATCTGCCGCTCCAGCTCCATGTGAATCTTCAGCGTGCCGGCGATGGTGCGCACTGCTCCCGCGCCGACGCCATGCTGCCGGATAGCCTCAATCGCCGCCTCCTTCAGCTTGGGATGGTTGCACAGTCCCAGATAATTATTGGACGCGAGATTGATGACCTTCTTGCCGTCGAAGGTGCACACCGCGTCCTGCGCATCGTCGAGCTCGCGCAGCCGGAAGTAGGTGCCCTTTGCCTTAAGTTCGTTTAACTGCTCGCCTAAAAACGCGGTCTGCGGACGGATGGTTTGAATAGGCATAACAGAAGATTGTATCGGGAAAGGGGGCGGGTTGGGGTAGCTGTTCTGGGCAATAAAACGCGGACGAGATCGGTCTCTTGAAATCATTGACAAGGTAATTGCTTTCATCCGAAACTGCGTAATGCTGAAAAAGCCGCTCCAAGCTCACTACGCCAATCAACGGAAGTCACTCGTGCTAAACGCCAATCTCGAACTTGGTAAAGCTGCAAAAGACCTATGGGTTTTTCCACCAAGAATGGATTCCATATAAAGATGATCAGAAAATCAGGGCGCAGATGTCAGTCATCGCTCAACCAGCTAGCTTTGAGCCTGAAGCTGCGGTAGCTCCCATAGATTGTATTACCTCAGATGACGATGGCTATCGGATCCATATGCATGAGAGTCAATTAGCAGTTGAAGTCGATCTGTTTGACAATCCATGGCGCAGAACACCGCGGAATCGACGACGAAGCTTAAGGTGATATTGCAGCGCATTGGAGCCAAAGACTATCGCGATATTGCCGCGATGATGAGCGCTGGCGCCAGCCTTGCCCGCGGGCTTGGGGCGGCACGAGAGATTTACGGGCAGAGTTTTCAGCCGGGCGAGAGCGTCATGGCGACGACTTACTTTGAAGGAGGAGATTTGCATTTGCTCACGCGAACTGAAAGGCAAGTACTGATCGACGCTGCAACCAGGTGCGTGAATTGCCCAAGGTGGACATCATTTCACGCAAACTATCGTCTTAACTCCGAGCAGTGCGCTTGGCCTGGATTTCGATATACACGTTGACCAGCGAGAGGGCGGCGGGGGTGACGCCGGGGATGCGTCCAGCCTGCGCGATGGTGCGCGGGCGGACGTGGGTGAGCTTCTCTTTCATCTCCCGGGAGAGGCCGGAGATGGTCGAGTAATCGAAGCTGTCGGGAATGCTGCGCTGCTCGGATTTCTTGAGACGGTCGATGGCGCGCTGTTGTTGCAGGAGATATCCCGCGTATTTAATTTCAGTTTCGACGGACTTGAGTTCATTGCGAATATGGGCGGGGAGAGGGCTTGTGGGGCGAGAGGCTGAGAGCCTCTCGCACTCGGTGCGCTGGGCCAGGCGTGCGCGCGAATTGGTAATTTGTTCGTAGGGCGATTCGGGTGTGTCGGAGATTTCAACTACCAAGCCGCGAGCGGCGAAGAATTCCGGGTAGATTTGTTCCAGCAGGGGCGCGAGCGCGGTGATCTCTACTTCAGGACGGCGCAGCAGTTGCGCATAGGTATTGCCTTCAGTGTTGGTGGCGCGAAGGGTCTCCGCCAACTCAGGATTTATGCCTGCGAGAGCGGTGAGGTCGGCTTTCGTCTTTTCGAGCCGCGTCGCCATCTCCCGCAGCCGCGCCTGCTTAACTTGGTATTGCCGCCATGAATCGTCGCTGATGAGGCCAAGCGATTTGCCGTGCGCAGTAAGGCGGCGGTCGGCGTTGTCAATGCGCAGGTGCAGGCGGAACTCGGCGCGCGAGGTAAACATGCGATAGGGCTCGTTGGTGCCCTGGCTGATTAGATCATCGATCATGATGGCGATGTAGGCCTCGCTGCGGTCGAGGGTGAAGGCAGGTTCGCCCTTCACTTTGAGCGCGGCGTTGATGCCCGCCATGAGTCCTTGCGCCGCCGCCTCTTCGTAGCCGCTGGTGCCGTTGATTTGTCCCCCGAGGAAGAGGTTGGCGATCTGCTTGCATTCGAGGTTGCGCGCGAGTTCGGTGGCGTCGATGGCGTCGTACTCGATGGCGTATCCGGGGCGCACGATCTCGCAATTTTCCAGGCCGGGGATGGAGTGGATCATCGCGACTTGCACATCTTGCGGCAATGAGGTGCTGAGTCCGTTGATATAGATCTCGTGGGTGTCGAGACCTTCGGGTTCGAGAAAGAGCTGGTGTTGCAGCTTGTCAGGAAACTTGACGATCTTGTCTTCGATAGAAGGGCAGTAGCGCGGGCCGACGGACTTGATCTGCCCGGAATACATCGGCGAGCGATGCACGTTGGCAGCGATGAGGCGGTGGGTCTCGGCGGTGGTGAAGGCGATGAAGCACGGTACCTGATGGGGCGCGAGCGCGTGGGTGCGGAAGCTGAAGGGGGTGGGGTCGGCATCTCCGGGCTGCACCTCGAAGCATTGCCAATCAATGGTGCGTCCGTCCAGGCGGGGCGGAGTGCCGGTCTTCAAGCGGGTGCCGCGCAAGCCGAGGCGCTTGAGCGATTCTCCGAGCATCACCGAGGGCGGCTCGCCGCGGCGTC